>RKAY01000104.1 GCA_014846205.1 Collinsella aerofaciens
CCTTAAGCTGGAGCTTTTAGCCCAGGGGGCGCACCATTTCGCGCACCTGGCCTAAAAGCTCCAGCTTAAGGGCGTCGTCCACCGCGGGCGGTACGAGCACCAGCGGGGCGCCCTGGAACAGGTCGGCACGGGAGTGGGCGTAGCCCGAGAACTGGGTGCCCGCCATGGGGTGCGCACCCACAAAGTAAAACCCGTGCTCGCGGGCGAGCTCAAAGGCACGCTCGCACACAATGCCCTTCACACCCACGGTATCGATCACCACGGGTCCCATGATGGCCTCGGTATCAGTGGCGTCGGCGAGCGCTTGGGCATGCGCCTCGAGCCACTCGATGCAGGCCTCGGGGTAACAGGCCAGCACGATGATGTCGCACTCGCCGAGTGTCTTGTCGTTGAGCTCTCCGGCGACAGTGCCCATGCTGGCGGCCGTCATGACATCGTCATCGGGGTCCCAGGCCAGCACGCGGACGCCCGCCTGCGCATAGCCGCGGGCAAAGCTGCCGCCGATCAGACCTAGGCCCACAATGCCGGCGCATTTGGGACCGCCCTGGTTAACGCGCGCGTTTCTCACCGTACCCATGGGCTACTCCATGGTCTCTTGGCAGACGACCTCGCGGATGGCGCGGATGCGGCGCATGGTGTCGTCGAACTGGTCGGGGGTGAGGGCCTGGGCGCCGTCGGACCATGCGCGGCTGGGCTCGTCGTGGACTTCGATCTCCAGGCCGTTGGCGCCGCAGGCGGTCGCCGCGAGCGCCATAGGCTCAACGTAGCGGGTGTAGCCGGTGGCGTGGCTGGGGTCGGCAACGACGGGCAGGTGCGACAGGTGGTGGAGCACCGGCACGGCGTTAAGGTCGAAGGTGTTGCGGGTGCGGGTTTCGAAGGTGCGGATGCCGCGCTCGCACAGGATAACGTTATCGTTGCCCTCGCTCATGATGTACTCGGCAGCCATGAGCAGCTCGTCGATCGTGCCGGACATGCCGCGCTTGAGCAGAATCGGGGTCTGGGTCTTGCCGACCTCCTTGAGCAGGGGGAAGTTCTGGGCGTTGCGGGCGCCGATCTGCATGACGTCGATCTTCTTGTCCAAGAAGACCTGCACGTCGCGCGGGTCCATGATCTCGGTGACGATCGGCATATCGAGCTCCGCCGAGGCCTCGCACAGCAGGTCCAGACCGGCGGGGCCCATGCCCTGGTAGGCGTACGGGGAGGTGCGGGGCTTGTAGGCGCCGCCGCGCAGCATCGTGGCGCCGGCGGCCTTCACGCGGCGGGCGATGCGGATGAGGTTCTCGCCCTCGACGGAGCACGGGCCGGCGATGACCTGGAACTGGTCGCCGCCGATTTTGACGCCGTGGCCGCAGTCGATGACGGAGTCCTCGGGGTGGAACTTGCGGTTGGCGCGTTTGAACGGCTCGGAGACGCGCTGCACGCGCTCGACGACGTCCATGGACTCGAGGAGGAACGGGTCGACCTTGGTGGTGTCTCCCACGAGACCGATAATGGTCTCGTTCTCACCGCGCGAGACGTCGGTCTTGAGTCCCTTTTTCTCGATCCAGCTGACGATATGGCTGACGGCCTCGTCGCTGGCGCTCTGCTTTAAAATTGCAATCATGGTGTGCCTCTCACCTCGATGGTTAGACTTTGCAAAAACGGCCCGCATTGCGAGCCGTATATATATGGTGCATGAGAGTTTATACTATTGAGCTCACTTTTGCGTTCTAAAGTGAGCTGCCGGGCCTTGTCTCCCGCGGAATTGCAAAGCTTTTTCTATTCTTTTGTTAGCCCATGGCGCACTTGGGTATAATGCCAACCGTTGGCCCTATTAGCTCAGGGGATTAGAGCGTCTGCCTCCGGAGCAGAAGGCCGTTGGTTCGAATCCAACATGGGGCACCATCGAACGTAAGACCGTCCGAACCTCGCATGGTCCGGGCGGTTTTCTTATACCGACGCGACGTGATGGGACGTGGTATGGCAGCAACGGATATCGAGCGCGGACTATCGACTGGCGAGGTCGAGGAGCGCATCGCCGCCGGTAAAATTAACCGCAACATGGAGCTCAAGACCAAATCGGTCCGCGAGCTCATCATCGAGAACCTCTGCACGCTGTTCAACTTGATTAACGTGGTCTTGGCGGTTTTGGTGCTGCTGACCGGCTCGTTTAAGAACCTGACGTTCTTGTTCGTGGTGTTCTTGAACACCGCCATCGGTGTCATCCAGTCCATGCGTTCCAAGCGCATGGTCGACAAGCTCACGCTGCTTACCTCCAAAAAGGCCATTGCGGTGCGTGATGGTGCCGAGGTTGAGCTCGACCTGGACCAAATCGTGCTCGACGACATCATTCGCCTGGGTCGCGGTGCTCAGATTCCCGCCGACGCCGTAGTGGTGTCGGGTGAGGCGCTCGTTAACGAGAGCCTGCTGACGGGCGAGAGCGACCTCATCAAGAAGCAGCCCGGCTCCGAGCTCATGAGTGGCAGCTTTATCGACTCGGGTCTGCTGCGCGCCCGTGTGATCCATGTCGGCGCCGATAACTACGTGGCCAAGATTAACAACGAGGCCAAGTACGTCAAAAAGGTCAATTCCGAGATCATGAACGCACTCAACGCCATCGTGCGCTTTGCGAGCATCATCATGATTCCGCTTGGCCTGGCTCTGTTCGCCTCGAGTGTAAGTGGGCTGTGGGACGCCGCGGGCACGCCGGGCGATAGCGCGCTTTCGTGGTGCTTTTCCGAGTTGCTGGGCGGCCGCGTGCCCTCGTCGGCGCTGCTGTCCACAGTGGGTGCTCTGCTGGGTATGATCCCGCAGGGCTTGGTGTTGCTGACTTCGTCGGTGCTGGCTATCGCCACGGTACGCCTGGCACGTCGCAAGGTGCTGGCTCAGCAGCTCTACTGCATCGAGACGCTCGCGCGCGTCGACGTGCTGTGCCTGGATAAGACCGGCACCATCACGTCGGGTCGCATGGAGGTCGAGGGTACCTATCCGCTACCGGTCGAGGGCGTTGGCCTGGGCGTGGGGGAGAACGAGACAAGCGTTCCCGTCGATACCACGGTACTCGACTTTGCACTCGCCAACGTGGCGCGTGCGACCTCGGCCGATGCCAATGAGACCTGTCAGGCACTGCTCAACTATTACGCCGATCGCCCGGTCGAGGTGTCCGAACCGCTGTCGGTCATTCCGTTCTCGTCGTCCAAAAAGTGGAGCGGCGCCTCGTTTGCGCAGGGCTCCTATGTGATGGGCGCGGCGCAGTTCGTGCTTTCGGACCGCGCGTTTGCGCTTGTCGAGAACCGTGTCGCCGAGCTTGCCGATACCTGTCGCGTGCTCGTGGTTGCGCGCGTGGACGGTTTTACGCCCGACGGCGATATGGTGGGCGAGGCCGAGCCCGTGGGCTTTGTGACCATCCGCGACGAGATCCGTACCTCGGCTGCCGAGACCATTGGCTACTTTAATGAGCAGGGCGTGACCCTCAACGTGATCAGCGGCGACGACCCGCGTACCGTGTCGTCGATCGCGCGCGTGGTGGGCATACCGGGTGCCGACGCCTACGTGGACGCCACGACGCTCGATACGCCTGCCAAGCTCGATGCGGCGGTGGACCGCTACCACGTCTTTGGCCGCGTGACGCCGCAGCAGAAGCGCGAGCTCGTGCAAGCGCTCAAGCGCCGCGAGCACACCGTGGCCATGACGGGCGACGGTGTCAACGACGTGCTGGCGCTCAAGGAAGCCGATTGCTCCGTGGCTATGGCCGCTGGCTCCGATGCCGCGCGCAACGTTGCCGAGATCGTGCTGGTCGATAATGACTTTGCCTCGATGCCCGCCGTCGTGGCCGAGGGTCGCCGCTCCATTAACAACCTGCAGCGTTCCGCCTCGCTGTTCCTGACCAAGACGTTGTTCTCGATGGGGCTGGCGGCACTGTGCATCGCGCTGCCGCCGTATCCCTTTGAGCCCATCCAGATGACGCTCATCAATTTCTTCTGCATCGGCGCGCCGGGCTTTGTGCTGGGACTGGAGCCCAACAACGCCCGTGTAAAGGGGGCGTTCTTGACCAACGTGCTCAAGCGTGCGCTGCCGGCGTCGGTTGCAGTTATTTTGGCCGCGGTGCTCGATATCTTTGTGGCGCGCGTGTTTGGGTTTAGCCAGCTCACACTGTCGACCATGTGCCTGCTTACGTCGTGCGCGGCGAGCGTGAGCCTGATCTGGCGTATTTCGCAGCCGCTTACGCCCTTGCGCGTGGCGCTGTTTGTGTTTGTGGTTGCCGGTATTCTGGTGGGCGTTATCGGGTTCCCCGACCTGCTGTCCATCGCCAACCTCTCGATCAGCCAGATGGTGATTTTGGCGGTCATCATAGTCTTTACCTGCTCGGTGTTCTTTAAGCTTGCCACGATGATGGACTCGCTTAAGCCGCGCCGTCGCCATTCGGCCACGGGTTTTGGTCGCGGCGTTCGCGTGCGTCTGGGTCGCGGCGGCGGCAAGGTGAGCTCGACGGGTTCGACCGCCCGGCGTTTTGCCGAGCGTGTCGCTTCTGACATGGCCCAGCGACGCGATGAGCGCACCGCCCGTGAGGCCGAGGCCCGCGCGCTCGAGGGTGTGGCCCAGGCCCACCCCAAGAAAAAGAAGAGCACGGGTGCCAAGCGTTCCCGTGTGACCAAATCGGCCCAAGGCATCAAGGTCTCGATGCCGAGCAAGAAGAATAAGCCCGTAAAGAAAGCCTAGCCCCAACGCCTCCCTAAGTTGCGGTGAAATAGGGACTGTTTAGGCGTTTCAACCTCCTGTTCAGTCCCTATTTCACCGCAACTTAGGGGTGAGCGGGGATGTTGAATTGGTGCCTTGTGCCTTTGTGGGCGTAGCGATGTTATGCTCTAACCTCGATTGTTCGAATGATTCCGAAAAGAGGATGCCGTGATCTGCCCGCATTGTCTCAAGACCATAGAGGACGGCTCCTCGTTCTGCCCCTATTGCAATGCCTACGTTGGACCCGGCGATGGCCCCGAGCACACCGAGTTCGTGTTTTGCGACGGCTGCGGTGCCCGTCTGTCTCCGCATGACCGCACCTGCCCCAAGTGCGGCCGTCCCGCACCGGGCATCCTTTCTAAGGACGCCGCCGCATCCGACCTGGCGGCAGGACGTACGGCTGGTTTTCCGCGCCTGACCCAGGAGCAGATCGATACCGAGGTTCCGCACGCGCCGGCCTCTGCCGCCGCGGTGCTCTCCGATGCCGCCGATCCAAACGAGACCTGCGTGCTGCCGGCCTTCGATAAGGATTTTGGCATTCCCAAGGTCGATATCCCGCTGCCGGTGTCCCTTCGTGACGACGCCCAGTCCAAAAATCAAAAACCCAAGCGCAAGGTGCACCCGGACGAGGATGCCTACCACAAGCACAAGCGCCGTATTCCCAAGCCGCTCATCGTCATCGCGTTGCTCGCTGCCGTGTGCGGCGGTGCCTATTGGTTTGTGACGTCGGACCCCATGGGCGTTATGCCGGGCTTTTACGACCAGTTTGGCCAGGCCGCCAAGACCACGTTCCCCTCGCGCCAGAAGGGCGAGGCTACCGAGGACGAGACCAAGCCCGACGATACCGCCGAGGTGGTCCAGGAGGAGACCGTCCTTTCCGACGACCAGCTCTATACCAAGCTCGATGGTCTGTATCAGACCATCGTGTCGTATGGCGACGATGATCAGATCGGCGAGGTCGTCGACTCGTTTAACAGCGGGTACCTGCGCACGCCCCTCTCCACGCGCCAGGAGCTGTCGCAGAGCGCTTATGCCCTACGCGACCAGATCAAAAAGACCCAAGACGAGCTCAATAACCTTAAGGTGCAAGACGATACCGTCTACGCGGAGGATATCGAACACCTAAAGCAGCTTGCCGAGTGGATGTACGAGCGCGTCGACATGATCTGCCAGAGCTGGGATATCTCGCTGTCCATTCCCGATGGCGAGTCGCTGAGCGCCCGCCAGAGTGAAATCTTGGCGCCCATCGCACAGGGCGGCAACAGCGCTCTTAACCAGTACGATGCCAATGTGAGCGCCTGGAAGCCGCAGCTGCGTTCGTAATTTGTTGCCCTCCGACGGCATAACCTGCGTGCGCAATTGATGGAAGCCCGTGCTTATTGCTACAATTCGTACAAATATGCTTTAAACGCACGAGGAAGGAACCACATGTTTGGTTTTAAGAAAGAGCTTTATACGCCCGAGTATCAGCTCGCTGGTGACGAGTGTGCGATCATCGAGACGTCGAAGGGCACGATTAAGGTCAAATTTGACGGCGAGGGTGCTCCCATCCATGTGGCGAACTTCTGCGAGCTTTCCACCATGGGCTTCTACGACGGCCTTAAGTTTCACCGCTATGTGCCCGGCTTTGTGATTCAGGGCGGCGACCCCAATACCCGCGATATGTCCTGCGCCGATGTCGCTGCCGGCCTTGAGGGCCCCGACGGCATGCCCGGTACCGGTGGCCCCGGCTACTGCATCAAGGGCGAGTTCGCCACCAACCCGCGCAACAGCCATGTGGACGGTGCGCTTGCCATGGCGCGTTCTATGGATCCCGATTCCGCGGGTTCCCAGTTCTACTTCTGCCTGGGTGCCCAGCACAACCTGGACTCCGGTTACACCGTCTTTGGCACCACGGTCGAGGGCCTCGACGTGATTTCGCAGCTGCGTGCCGGCGACGAGATCGTCCATGTCGAGATCGTTCACGAGTAAAAGGGGACTTCCTTGAATAGCCAGTTGATCCAACAGGGCCGCGCCGCTTACCGCGCGGGTGATTTTTCTGCTGCAGCCCAGATGCTTGGGGCGGCAAAGACTCCCGATGAGATTATGGGCGAGGCCGACCATCTTCGCGGCAATGCCCTGATGCACCTGGGTATGTACGCCGAGGCTGCCGAGGCCTACGCCGCCGCTCTTAACGACGGAACCTACGGCAAGCGCGGCGCGCTGCTCACCAACCGCGGTAAGGCGCTCGCCGCCGTGGGCGACTACACCACGGCTGCCCAGGCGTTCTCCGCCGCCACTCAGGACGCATCCTACGCAACGCCCTTTAAGGCCTACCTGGGCCTGGGCAACGCTCTGTTCCAGTCGGGCGACTACGCCAATGCCGGCACCGCCTTCCGCCAGGCAGCCATCGACGGTGCCAACCCGGCTCCTGCAGCCGCCCTTGGCGAGCTCGGCCGCTGCTTCATCAAGCTTGGCCGACCGGCGGACGCCGTGGAGACCTATCGCACGGCCATCGATTTTGCCGGTCCGCGCGACGACAGCCGTGCGCTGAACGCCGGCATGGGCGAGGCACTCTCTGCTGCCGGTCGTCCCTCCGAGGCGCTCGACGCCTTTAATGCCGCCACTGCCGACGGTATCTACCAGCTCACGCCCGAGCAGTCCGACGAGCTCGCACGCGTGCACGATTCGCTCGCCGCGCTTTCGGCCCAGACTGCCATGGCCACGGCTCCGGCTCCCTCGATGGACGCACCTGCCGTCGATCCGCTCGACCCCACGGGTGCGACCGGTCAGTTTATGCCCGATCCCTCGGACACCGGCTTCTTTACGCTGTCCGAGTCCGAGATGGTCCAGCAGGACCGCAAGCAGGCAAAGGTTCGCCGTCGCCATCGTCACACGGGCCTCAAGATTTTCCTGGTGCTGCTTCTGCTGATCGTCATTGCCGCCGGCGGTCTGGGCTTTGCCTACACGCGCGGCATGGGTATCCCCTCGCAGGAGTCCGTTATCCCCGATCTGTTCCAGGCTGCCGGCGACGGTGACACCGCAAAGGCCGAGTCTTGCCTGGCCTCGAACCTGTCCGAGGACGCCAAGGCGATGATTATCTCCTCGATCCCGCAGGGCGCCACCGTCTCCGTTGAAGGTATGGACCAGTCCATGACCGAGACCACTGCTAAGGTGAAGGCTTCGCTGTCCAAGGGCGGCGAGCAGGAGTACACCGTCAAATTCGTGCGCTCCGACAACCATATCGGTTGGGCCGTTTCCTCGTTCGATATCGATTTCTCGGCTGCCGATAACCAGTAGTGACCTTATGGGGTTTGGCTCTGCCCGGTGCCTCGCCGCAAGTGGGGTGCCGGGTTTGCGCTAGTATGAGCTATTAGGTTTTCCAGCAATCATCCAACACATCAGGAGTTGCGTTGTTTTCTTTGATGGATATGTTCTTCGGTAGCTACGCGGGCGATCTTGCCATCGACCTCGGCACCGCTAACACGCTTGTCTCCGTGCGCGGCAAGGGTATAGTCATTCGCGAGCCCTCTGTCGTCGCCATCGATAAAAACGACGAGCGCATCCTTGCGGTCGGCATCGAGGCTAAGCGCATGCTCGGCCGCACGCCCGGCAACATCGTGGCTGTTCGTCCCCTCAAGGACGGCGTTATCGCCGATTTCGATGTTACCGAGGCTATGCTGCGTTACTTCATCGACAAGGCCTCCGAAAAGCGCTACCCGTGGACCCCGCGCCCGCGCGTTGTCGTATGCGTTCCCTCCGGCGTCACGTCGGTCGAGAAGCGCGCCGTGTTCGAGGCTACGATTCAGGCTGGCGCTCGCCAGGCTTATCTGATCGAGGAGCCTATGGCCGCGGCTATCGGTGCCGACTTGCCTGTCGAGGAGCCGACGGGCTCCATGGTCATTGACATCGGCGGTGGTACCACCGAGGTCGCCGTTATCGCCATGGGCGGTATCGTCGTGTCGCAGTCCATCCGTATTGCCGGCGACGAGTTCGATCAGGCTATCCTCACGCATGTTCGCGATGCCTACAACTTGGCCATCGGCGAGCGCACGGCCGAGGACATTAAGATTAAGGTCGGCTCTGCCGTGCCGCTCAAGGACGAGCTCGACGTCGAGGTCAACGGCCGCGACGTCATCACGGGCCTGCCCAAGACGGTTCGTATCGAGAGCGAGGAGATTCGCCGCGCTCTCAACAAGCCGCTCGACGAGATGGCCAAGGCCGTTAAGGATGCCTTGGACGCCACGCCGCCCGATCTCGCCTCGGATCTTATGTACTACGGCATTCTGTTGACCGGCGGCGGTGCACTGCTGCGCGGCCTCGACGTACGCTTGCGCGACGAGACCGGCGTTTCGGTCAACGTCAGCCCTACGGCGCTCGACAACGTCGTCAACGGCTGTGCCCGCGTGCTCGAGTCAAATGCATTTGACGGTGGCTTCGTCCAAACCAATGCTTAATTTCCTAAAGGTGGATTCCATTTGGCACGATCTTCGGGTTTCTCTTCAAATCTGAATACCAAACGACAATCAACAGGTATGCGCCCGTTGATTGTTTTCAGCGTGATTTCGGTGCTGCTCCTCACGTTTTATATTCGTGAAGGCGAGGCGGGACCGATTCACGCCGTGCGTTCGGGCGTGACGACGATTACCTCGCCGGTGCGCTTTGTGGGCTCGGCGGTAGCGACGCCGTTTAACGCCATCGGCAACGTGTTCTCGAACCTTACGGCCTCGCAGGACACGCTTGCCGAGCTTAAGAAGCAAAACGAGGAGCTGACTTCCAAGGTGGCCGAGCTCTCCGAGGCGCAAAAGACCGCCGAGCGCCTTGAGGGCCTGGTTGGCCTGCAGTCGACCTATAACCTCAAGTCGACCGCCGCACGCATCGTGGGCGCCTCGGGCGATGCCTGGACCTCGACGGTCACCATTGACAAGGGTTCTGCCGACGGTCTTGCCATCAATATGCCCGTGACGAGCTCCGCTGGTGTTATCGGCCAGATTATCGAGGTTTCGGCTAAGACCTCCACCGTGCGCCTGATCGGTGACGAGAATTCGGGCGTGTCCGCCATGGTGCAGGACACGCGCGCCCAAGGCATGCTGCAGGGCCAGCCCGACGGCACGCTGCGCCTGGACTACGTGAGCGTCGACTCCGATGTCAAGGTGGGCGACATCATCGTGACTTCGGGCATTGGCGGGGTGTTCCCCAAGGGCCTGCCGCTCGGCACCGTGTCTTCGGTCGAGAAGTCGGCTAACGACGTGTACTACACCATTGTGGTGCGCGCGCAGACCACGGCCGAAAATAACGAGGAAGTGCTCGTCATCACCTCGCTCACCGACGAGCAGTCGGCTTCGGACGATGATGTGAACACCGCCAACAGTACGCCTCAGGGTACGTCGCGCGATGCGGCGACCAAGACCAAGGACGAGAGTTCGGATGAAAACTCCGATGCGTCCGACACGACCGACTCGGGCTCGAGCGAATAGGGGGCATGTCCATGGATCTACACGAGCAGGGGGCGAGCTCCCGCACGTTTGCGATTGCCGCCATTGTGTGCGTGCTGCTGCAGGCGGGCCTGGCGCCGCGAATCTCCATCGCGGGCGGTCGCGTCAACTTTATGATCATCCTGGTGTGCTTGAGCGTGTTTTCGGGCGACCCCACGCGTGCCGTCGTATGCGGCTTTTGCAGTGGCCTGTTCTATGACCTTTCCGCCGCCGTGCCGGTGGGCGTTATGTCGCTTCTGCTGACCGTGGGCAGTTTTGCTATGGTGCACAGCGCGGCTGGTCAGACGGGCGGCTCGCCGAGTGCGCGCGGCATTACCGTGGGCGCCTTCGCACTTGCCATCAACGTGGTCTACAGCATCATCTTGCTGTTTATGGGTCTGGAGACGAGCTTTGTGGTGGCCATCTTTGGGCACGCTCTGCCGTCTTCGATCCTGACGGGCTTGATTGCCATCCCGTTTTTGATGTCCGGCGCCGCTCCGCAGGCCGGTTACGGATTCTCTGCACGCGGCAACCGCCAGACGGGCATGCGCTTTAAGCCTAAGACCCGAAAGCTCAAATAGGGGAGGCCCATAGATGTCTTCCCAGATAACGGTCATCATCGCCGGTATCGTACTGGTCGTGGCCATTGTTGTCGCGTTGGTTATTATGCGCCGCGGCGATTCCCGTTTCACCTATGACACGCAGCACGGAACGGCTCCGCGCGCCACCGAGGGCGAGGGCAACACCGCCTCGACGGCGTTTAAGGGCCGCTTCTCCATCCTCACCACGGGTGTGGGCGCGATGTTTGCCGCGCTTGCCGTCAAGCTGTGGGGTATGCAGATGGTCTCGTCGGACTATTACGACAAACAGGCCAAGAGCAATCAGACCCGCACCGTCACCACGCCTGCCGTGCGCGGCCGCATTCTCGACCGCAACGGCGTGGCGCTTGTTCAAAATCGCCCCTCGCTTGCCGTCGTCGCCTATCGCGACCTGGCCGACGACACCGTGCTGGTGCATCACCTCGCGAATGTGCTCGGTATGCCCTACATCGCGGTTCTGCGCAACATTCAGGACAATTCCGAGGGCGCCCAGAGCCTGCACACCATTGCCACCGACGTTCGTCGTTCCACGGTTGCCTATATTCAGGAACACGCTGGTGAGTTTCCGGGCGTAAAGATCGCCGAGCGAACCGAGCGCCAGTACCCATACGGCGAGACTGCCTGCCACATCTTGGGTTACACCGGCACCATTACTTCTGAGCAACTCGAGGCTCAGAATAAGAAGGCGTCCGGTGGTGACGATAGCGCCGCCGGGCATATCACGTACCAGTCGGGCGACATCGTGGGCCAGGCGGGCGTCGAGAGCTATTACGAAAATTTGCTGCAGGGTATTCGCGGTGAGCAGACCGTCAAGGTCGATGCCTCTGGCAACGTGACCGGTCAGGCCGGCGCCGTGCCCGCCAAGGCCGGCTCGGATATTAAGCTTACGCTCGACCTTAAGATTCAGCAGGCTTGCGAGACGGCGCTGGCAAGTGCCATTGAGCTCGCTAAGACCACAGGCTACAGCAACGCCGGTAACGGTGCCGTGGTGTGCCTCGACCCCAATAACGGCGAGATTCTGGGTATGGCGAGCGAGCCCAAGTTCGACCCTTCGGTGTTTATCGGCGGCGTCTCCAACGATGTGTGGACCGAGCTCAACGATGACGAGGGTTCGCATCCGCTGCTCAACCGCGCCATTAGCGGCCAGTACATGTCCGCCTCGACCATCAAACCCCTCTCGGCGTTGGCTGGCCTTGAGTTTGGCACGTACACTTCGAGTCAAACGACCAACTGCACGGGATATTGGACCGGCTTGGGCAAATCTTGGGGAAAGTACTGCTGGCTGCACTCCGGCCACGGCACGATGACGCTGCAGTCCGGTATCGCCAACTCCTGCGACCCCGTGTTCTACGATATGGGCAAGGCGTTTTTCTACAACGACCAGCATCCCGAAGGCCTGCAAGAGGTCTTTCGTCGCTGGGGCCTGGGCAAAACCTGCGGCATCGATCTGCCGAGTGAGGGTGCGGGACGCATTCCCGACGCCGAGTGGAAAGAGTCGTACTTTACCGACGCCTCGGCCGAGGACCGCAAGTGGAATGCCGGCGATATGACGAACATCGCTATCGGTCAGGGCGACATTCTGGTGACACCGCTGCAGATGGCTTGCGCCTACATGGGTATTGCCAACGGCGGCAAACAGTATGTGCCGCATGTGTTCTTGTCTGCTGTCTCGCGTGATGGCGACGGCGATGCCTACAAGTACAACGGCAAGGGCAAAAAGAAGCGCCTTGAGGCTCAAATTAACAACGATGCCGATCTTGCGCTGGTCCGCAACGGCATGCACGACGTTATTTACTCTGCGTCGACTTCGACCGCCGCGCACTTTAACTCCCTGACCCCCACGGTCTACGGCAAGTCCGGCACGGGTGAGAAGAGCGGCGAGGACGATTACGCGTGGTTTTGCGCCTACGCACCGGCCGACGATCCCAAGTACGTGATTGCCACCGTCTTGGAACAGGGCGGTGGCGGCTCCGATACCGCGCTGCACGTCGTGCGCGATGTCCTCGGTGCGATTTATGACGAGCCTGACACGTCGACGGCCACGGGCGATTCCTCGGTTCGATAGGAGGTTGCGATGGACTTTTCGCCGGCGGACCTGTTCCGCTCAACCAAAAGCGGCTCTCGCAGCAGCCTGGACCGCGTCAACAAGCAGATTTCCGCATCGCGCGGAACGTTTCGCCAAAAGGTGCACATCGGCGTGTTGCTGGCGACCGTGGCGCTCGTCACCTATGGCGCCATCATCATCTGGTCCGCCTCGCAGTTTAAGGCCGACGCCTCGTTCTCGCGTCACCTGCTGGGTATCGGTATTGGCGCGGTGCTGGCGGTGCTCGTCTGGCGCACCGACCTGCGCGGCATTTCCAACTTTTCGACGGCCCTGCTCGTCATTGATCTCATCGTGATCTTCTCGCCTAAGATTCCGGGCCTGTCCTACACGGGTGGCTTGGGAATGACGGGTTGGATCAAGATTCCCGGTATCGGTTTGACATTCCAGCCCGTTGAGCTTGCCAAGCTCATCACCATCTTCTTTATGGCCACGCTTGGCTCGCAGTACAACGGGCGCATCGATACCGTTCGCGACTACATTAAGCTCTGCGGCATGCTGTCCATTCCGTTTTTGGCCGTCGTCGCCATGGGCGACCTGGGCTCGGGTCTGGTCGTGCTGGTGTCGGGCGCTATCGTCATCTGCATGAGCGGTGCGCGCCGCGAATGGGTGCTGTCGACCTTGGCGCTGCTCGTGGGTTTGGTGGCGCTCGTCCTGGCGCTCGATTCGGTCTTCGATTCGCTGCTCGGCCACGATGTGCTCATTAAGCAGTACCAGATGAATCGTCTGACAGTCTTCATCGACCCCGACAACGCCGATTCGGACGATGCGTATAACCTGCAGCAGTCGCTGATCGCGGTCGGCTCGGGCGGTTTCTTTGGTAAGGGCCTGGGGCATGCGACGCAGTCGGCCGGCGGCTTCCTACCCGAGTTCCACACCGACTTCGTCTTCGCTTTTTTGTCTGAGACGTTTGGCTTCTGCGGTTCCTTTTTGCTGCTGTGCCTGTACGTGCTGCTCATCTTCTCGACGATCCGCGTCGCCTTTAAGTGCGAGTCTCTGTTCCTACGCTTGTCATGCGTGGGTATCGTCGGCATGTGGGCATTCCAGACGTTCGAGAACATCGGCATGTGCATTGGCATGATGCCGATTACCGGTATTCCGCTGCCGTTCATTAGCTTTGGCTCGTCATCGATGATGATCCAGTTGTTGACGGTGGGTATCGTACAATCCATATGGCGGCATCGTTCGGGCGCCGCGTAACCGCTGGAGGGGTTTGCCATGAAAATTCCCGTAGAAAAGCTGACCCGCGCTTTTAAAATGGGTGCGGCCACCAAGAGGGATTCCGATACGCCGGTGCGCGTTTCGGTCTACCTGGATTCGACCGCCTCGCGTTTTTTGGTCGAGACGGTTCGCGATGCCTTTGTGCCGCAGACGACCTCGGGCATTGTCCGCGTTGAGCGTCTGGGGGAGGAGCGCATCGTCCCCAAGACCGATACCGACGTGGTGCTGGTCCTTTCGTGCGGATCCGACCGTCTGGAGAGCGCTGTACAGGAGCTCGTGATCGCCGGCGCGCCCGTGTGCGTGCTTGCCGAGTCTGCTGTCGAGGTGCCGTTTATCGAGGACCCTACGCCCATGCTCGGCGTGGTGGCGGCCACCGATAAGACGTATCTCCTCGAGACGCTCGCCCGCTGGATCTTGGACCGTACGGAAAAGGAGACGGCCTTTGCGGCGAACTTTGCCTTTATGCGCATCGCCGCCGCCAACCGCATCATCACCTCGTGCGCGCTTACCAATATGGCGACGGGTGCCCTGGTGTTTTTGCCGGGTGCCGACTATCCTGTCATGGCGCTCGCGCAGGTGGGTATGGTCTTTGAGCTGGCGGCCATCTTTGGGCGTGGCATTAAGCCCGAGCGCGGCTACGAGGTTGCGGGCGTGCTTGCCGCCGGTCTGGCGATTCGCGCCGTCACCCGTGCGCTGGTGAAGCAGACGCCGCATATCGGCTTTGCCGTCAAAGCGCTCTCCGCCGCCGTCGGCACCTATGGTATGGGCCGTGCGCTCGTGTCGCTCTATGAGCGCGATGTCGACTACAGCCGTGCCAACGAGGTGGCCGCCGCCACCTTCTCGCGCGTCCGCGACCTGGTGACCACGGTCGCCGGTGCCACCCGTCTCATGAATCCTTTCGAGGATGCATCCGATCTCGCTGCTTAGGGGTTTCTTTTGCGCGTTCCATACCAAGACTGTTTTCATTTGATCGAGCCGCTGCTCGCGAAGGTCGAAAAGCCGAGTCGCTATATCGACCACGAGTGGGGTACGCTCTCCAAGGCCGATGCCGACTATCGTTGCTGCATGATTTACCCGGACGTGTACGAGGTCGGCCTGCCCAACCAGGGTATTGCCATCCTGTACAACATCCTTAATCAGGCCGAGGGCATCTCCTGTGAGCGCGGTTATGTGCCGTGGCCCGATATGGGCGATGCCATGCGCGAGGCCGGTATTCCGCTGCTGTCGCTCGAGGGCGCAGCGCCCGTGGCCTCGTTTGATATCGTCGGTATGCACGTGCCGCACGAGATGGCCGTGACAAACTTTCTCGAGGCGCTCGATCTAGCTGGCATTCCGCTGCTGGCGGCCGACCGCACCGAGGACGATCCCATCATCGTCGCCGGCGGACCTTCGGTTTATAACCCCGAGCCGTATGCAGCCTTCTTCGATGCCATCCTGATTGGCGAGGGCGAGGAGTCGCTGCTCGAGATCTGTCAGCTGCATCGCCGCCTGCGTGACGAGGGCGTCCCACGCGCCCAGATTGTCGAGCGGCTCGCGACCGTCGCCGGTACCTATGTGCCGTCGCTGTACGAGGTGCGCCACGACGAGCCTTGTTCGCCCCACGGCTATACCGTGCCGCGCGAGGGTAAGGACGTGCCGCCGGTGGTCTACAAGCGCGTCGTCGAGGACTTTGGCGCTACCAATCCGCTGTCGCAGTCGTGCGTGCCCTACGCACAGCTCGTTCACGATCGCCTTTCTATCGAGATCCTGCGCGGCTGCGCCCGCGGCTGCCGTTTTTGCCAGGCTGGCATGACGTATCGCCCGGTGCGCGAGCGCTCGGCCGACCAGATCGTGTCCTCGGTGATCCAGGGCTTGGAAAAGACCGGCTATGACGAGGTGTCACTTACCTCGCTTTCGACCACCGATCACTCCTGCATCCGCGATGTACTCGGTCGCCTTAACCGCCGCCTGGAAGATACGGGCATTCGCGTGTCCATTCCCTCGCAGCGCCTGGATTCGTTTGGCGTGGATATGGCCGAGTCGGTCGCCGGCGAAAAGAAGGGTGGCCTGACGTTTGCCCCCGAGGCCGGTAGCCAACGCATGCGCGACATCATCAACAAGAACGTGACCGAAGAGGACTTGGATCGCGCGGCCAAGGCAGCCTTCGAGGCCGGCTGGAACCGCATGAAGCTCTACTTCATGATGGGCCTTCCTGGCGAGCGTGACGAGGACATCGTGGCCATCGCCAACCTGGCCGATCACGTGCTCGAGCTTGGCCGTTCCGTGGTGCCCAAGGCGCGCCGCGGTTCCATCTCGGTTTCCATCTCGGTTTCGGTGTTTATCCCTAAGGCGGCAACGCCGTTCCAGTGGTGCCCGCAGCTCGACTACGACGACGTCAAGCGTCGCCAAAAACTGCTCATCACGAGCGTGCGCAACCGCGCTGTACGAGTGCATTACCACGATGCCGAGACCTCGCTCGTCGAGGCCGCGCTGTCCCGCGCCGGTCGCGACATGACGCCGGTCATTATCGACGCCTGGCGTGCGGGCTCGCGTTTTGACGCTTGGGTGGAGCATTTCTCGCTCGACAACTGGAAGTCAGCCGCGGCCAAAAACGGCATCGACCTCAACGAGCTCGTGCATCTGCCCTATGAGCTGGACTGGCACCTGCCCTGGGAGCACGTGAGCCCCGGTTGCTCGCGCGGCTTCCTCGAGCGCGAGTACCGTCGCTCGCTGGAGGGTGTCACGACTCCCGACTGCACCCGCACGTCGTGCACCGGCTGCGGAATCTGCCCCACGCTCCACGCCAAGAACGTATTGGTGGGTGATCGCGCATGAGTGAGCGCTTGACCGACAACCCCACGCTCTTTAGGCTGCGCGTTCGCTACGGCAAGCGCGATCGTCTCAAGTACCTGGGCCACCTGGAACTGATTCATACCATCGAGCGCATCGTGCGCCGCGCGGGCCTGCCCTATGCCGTCACGCAAGGCTTCTCTCCGCACATGCGCGTGGGTTTCTCCTCGGCGCTGCCCGTCGGCACGTCGTCGACCTGCGAGTGGTATGACCTGTTTATGACCGAGTTCGTCGCGCTCGACGAGGCTTTTGAGCGCCTGGCCGCGGCGTCCCCGGCCGATTTGGCGCCCATCGAGGCCGCCTACATCGACGTGCGCACGCCGGCGCTCACGGCCCAGCTCACGCGCCTGTCGTACCGCATCGACCTGCACCTGGACCCCGAGACACCCGTGAGCGCCGATGAGGTGCGCGCCGCGATTGACACGTTGCGTGCAGGCCATGGCATCGAATACGCGCGCGGTAAGAAGAGCAAGCGCCTCGACCTTGACCATACGCTGGTGGGCTATGAGCTCACGGCGGGGGAGCGTCCGGACCATCTGGTGCTCACGCTCGACACCCACGCCGACAACGAGGGGTCCATGCGTCCGGAGATTTTGCTTTCTGCTGCTGATGTTTTGTTGCAGGGCTTGACCCCGGGCGTGGATGCACCTATTGTTTCCACCGGTATGCAAGACCTCGTGACCATCTGCTCCTACGATGTCGAGCGTCAGAATCAAGCATGCGAGGACGACGAGGGCCGACTCGTCAGCCCCATACCTGTGCGAACTTGTGGATTTGCTCCACATACTCGTTGACGGGGGTATTATCGCCTGCTACTATATTCGGCTGTTGCACTAACTGATGCATGAAGGGCAAGTAAACATGTACGCAAGCGTTAACACGGGCGGCAAGCAGTACAAGGTCGCCACCGACGATGTCATCACCGTCGAGAAGATTGAGGGCAATGAGGGCGACAAGGTCACCCTGCCGGTTCTCTTCCTCAACGATGGTAAGAAGATCGTCACCGATCCCGACAAGCTGGCCAAGGCCAAGGTTACCGCTCAGATCGTTGAGCAGTTCAAGGGCGAGAAGCAGCTGGTCTTCAAGTTCCAGAAGCGTAAGCGCTATCGTCGTCTGAAGGGTCACCGTCAGCAGCTCACCAAGCTGAAGATTGTGAAGGTTCAGGCTACCTCCCGCGCCAAGAAGGCTGTCAAGGCAGAGGCTGAGGCTGTTGCCGAGGCTCCCGTCGCCGAGTAGATTACACTCGTAACGAAAGAGTAGGTATACACAATGGCACACAAAAAAGGACTCGGTTCCTCCCGTAATGGCCGTGACTCCCGCGGTCAGCGCCTTGGCACGAAGCGCTTCGCCGGCCAGACGGTAACCACGGGCACGATTCTCGTCCGTCAGCACGGTACGCACATCCACCCGGGTGCGAACGTTGGCCGTGGCAAGGACGACACGCTGTTCGCGCTGGTCGACGGTACCGTTGAGTTCCACAAGGGTATCAAGCACAGGGTCAGCGTACGCCCGCTCGCGAACGCGTAATCCACCCTTCATAGAGCACATATGTGGGAGGCACTTGAGTTTTAGGATTCAAGGGTCTCCCTCTTTTTGTAGGAGGCGATTCTGTTGTCACAGTTCACCGATATCAGCCGCATTAACGTTTGCGGCGGCGACGGCGGAGCCGGATGCATGTCGTTTAGGCGCGAGGCATTTGTTCCCAAGGGCGGCCCCGATGGCGGCGACGGCGGTCGTGGCGGCAATGTCGTCATCCAGGCCGATGCTCAGCTGTCTTCGCTGATCGACTACCGCTTTAAGCATCACTTCCGTGCCGAGCGCGGCACGCATGGCCAGGGCGCTCGTCGCAATGGCAAGAGCGGCGAGGACCTGATTCTCAAGGTCCCCATGGGCACCGTGGTACGCGAGCTCGATCCCGAGACGCAGACCCCGATGTTCGAGATTGCCGATCTGGTGCACGACGGCGAGCGCGTCGTCGTGGCGCCCGGTGGTGCCGGCGGTCTGGGCAATACCCACTTTGTGACGTCGGTGCGTCGCGCTCCGGCTTTTGCCCAGCTCGGCGAGCCGGCCGAGGAGCACTGGATCGAGCTCGAGATGAAGCTTATGGCCGATGCCGCACTCGTGGGCTTCCCCTCGGTGGGCAAGTCCTCGCTCATCGCGCGTATGAGCGCCGCTCGCCCCAAGATCGCCGATTACCCGTTTACCACGCTCGTTCCCAATCTGGGCATGGTGCGTGCCGGCGAGTACTCCTATGTCGTTGCCGACGTCCCCGGCCTTATCGAGGGCGCGAGCGAGGGTAAAGGTCTAGGCCATCAGTTCCTGCGCCACATTGAGCGCACGGCCCTGATCATGCATGTCGTTGACATGACGGGCGGGTTTGAGGATCGCGATCCGGTCGAGGACTATCGCATTATTAACCGTGAGCTCGAGCAGTATGGCGCAGAGCTTTCGGAGCGCCCGCAGATCGTCGTCGCCAACAAGTGCGATGCGCCGGGCACGGCCGACAAGATTGCCGACCTTAAGCGTGCGGCGCTCGACGATGGCCATATGTTCTTTGCCGTGTCCGCCGTGACGGGTGCCGGTCTCAACACGCTGATGCTTGCCGTGGGTGAGCAGGTGGCTAAGCTTCGCGCCGAGCTGGCGGTCTCTGATGAGCCGGTCGATCTGCGCGACGAGGAGTGGGAGCGCCGTCGCCTGCAGCGTGAGAAGCGTTTCCACATTGTTCAAGAAGAGCCCCATGCCTTCCGTGTGGTTGGTCGCGCTATTGAGCGCATGGTCATCCAGACCGACTGGGAAAACGAGGAAGCTGTCATCTACCTGCAGCATAAGTTTGCGCGCATGGGTGTCGACGACGCGCTCGAGAAGGCCGGCTGCCGTGCGGGCGACGAGGTTCGCATTTGCCAGCGCGCCTTTGACTTTGAGGGTGCCGAGGACTTCTCGGAATACGAGGACGAGCTCGAGGATGCAGGCGTTGAGGTTATTGACGTAGCGGCTGAGGGTGCGGACGTGGTTGATGCCACCGAGGACTCCGAAGGCACTACCGAAGTCGACGTCGTTGAGACCCCGGAGGGCGAGTAAGCCATGTCGCTGCGCGGTGGAATCGGATTGCCTGAGCTGCCTATCAAGGATGGGCGCGATTTTAGGCTTGGCATTATGGGCGGCACCTTTGACCCGATTCATTACGGGCACTTGGTTACCGCCGAGCAGGCACGCGAGTCGCTCGACTTGGACGCTGTGCTTTTTATGCCAGCCGGCTCTCCTGCCTTTAAGCTCGACAAACCGGTGACGCCTGCCGAGGACCGTTATGCCATGACGGTCCTCGCGACTGCCGCGAACCCGGCCTTTTTGGCAAGCCGCTTCGAGATCGATCGTGCCGGTGTCACCTATACGGCCGATACACTGCGCGCCCTTCGCGAGTTTTACCCGCCACAAGTGAAGCTCTACTTTATTACGGGCGCCGATGCGATTATCGATATTGTGACCTGGCACAATGCTGACGAGATTGCCGAACTGGCAACCTTTATTGCTGCGACGCGTCCCGGCTTTGACATCGATACGGCCCGGGCGCGGATTAAGGAATCGGGCCTGCCGTTTGACGTGCGCTATATCCAGATTCCGGCGCTGGCGATTAGCTCGACCAACATTCGCAAGCGGGTTGCCCGCGGTATGAGCGTGCGCTATCTTACGAGCGAGTCCGTGCTCGGCTATATCCGTAAACGCGGCCTGTATGCCGATCTTGGGCAAGATGATTTTGATTGATGGGGGAGAACGTTGTCGGTAGAAGATCAGTTTGAGGGTGACGAGCGCGCGCTCTTGACGCGTATCCACGAGTTGCTCGATGTGCGCATGAAGGATAAACGTAAACGCTACGTTCATTCGCTCGGGGTCGCCGAGACGGCGCTGCACCTAGCCGAGGTATACGGTGTCGACCGCTTTGATGCCGCTGCCGCCGGCCTGATCCATGACTGGGACAAGGTGCTCTCCGACGACGAACTGGTCACGCGCGCTCTGCATTACGGCATTAAGATTGCCGGCTCTCCGTCTGCCGCGACGCCGCTTTTGCATGGCCCGGTTGCCGCCTATGAGCTCCCGCAGCTTTTTCCCGAGCTGTCGCCGGCGGTCTTTCAGGCTGTCGACCGACACACCGTGGGCGCCTGCGACATGACGCCGCTCGATATGGTGGTCTTTGTGGCCGATGCCATCGAACCCAACCGCCACGGAGATTATGCCCATGCGCTGCGCAAGATGGTGGGGGAGTCGACGCTTGACGAGTTGTTCTTCTCCTGTTTTGCGCAGGGTCTGGTCTACGTGATCCAGTCCGGGCGTTATCTTTATCTCACGGCTATTACGATTTACAACCATTACGCCCAGCTGCGCTAGCTCGGGCTGTCTAGAAAGAGGTATTCCATGGCCGATGAGACCATGACCGACGAGCAGATTCTTAAGGCTGTGGAGCACAAGAGTTTCGTTGCCACGTCCGACCGCACTGCCGCCTCGCTGTCCGCGAGCGGTGTCGCCGCCGAGGATGTCGCCCGCGCCGCCGCACAGGCCGCCTACGACAAGAAGGGCGAGGACGTGCAGGTGCTCGACCTGACTGAGCTCTCGGACGTGTGCGACTACTTTGTCCTTGCTACCGGTACCAACAACCGTCAGGTCGATTCCATCGTTGACGAGATTGAGGAGAAAGTCGCCGAGGCTTGCGGAGAGCATCCGTTCTCCATCGAGGGTCGCGAGCAGAAGACCTGGATTCTCATGGACTACGGTTCTGTCGTTGTCCATGTCTTTACCCCCGAGGCCCGCGAGTTCTACCGCCTCGAAAAGCTCTGGGGTGACGCTCCTCAGCTCTCCCTGGACCTCCTCTAGTAGCTAATTTGGGATGGGGCTTTTTAGCTACCTTCAACCGCATGCCGGGCAGTTGCATCATTTGCAGCCGCCCGGTTTTCTTTTTGCCCAAATAGATTAGTTGTTGAAGCGGGATTGGCGGCCGAAGGATAGGGCGGTGTCGCCGAATTTATCTCGGACGGCATCGATCGCTACGGAGAGATCGCGGCGGTCGCTGGATTGGGCGCCGCGATCATCGACTTCACAGAACAGGTCGGTCTGAATGCCGCCCTGATGGTTGAAGTCGCTCATACCGATACCCGCCAAGCGCACGTGCATACCTTCCTGCCAGATATTGTCGAGCAGCTCGAGCGCCACGGTCACAAAGATATTCTCGTCGTCGGTGGGGTGGGGAAGTCGGCGCTGTGCCGTGCGTCCGCTGCCGTACGAATACTTGAGCTTAAGCGTTACTGTGGCACCCGTCAGTCCCTGGCGACGTAAGCGTCGTCCGACGGACTCGCCCAGCAGGGCAATCGCCGCCTCGATGTCTCCTCGCTCGGTCAGATCCCTCGCAAAGGTGCGCTCATTGCTTACCGACTTGACTTCACGCGCTTCGTCTAAGCTCGTAACCTCGGAAACCTCGAGTCCGAGCGCGCGCTGGCGCATGCGCTCGCCGTTCACGCCAAAAATGGCGGCCAGCGTTGACTCCGGCGCGCGCGAAAGCTCGCCCAGCGTATAGATGCGCATGCGGCGCAGCCGTTCCTCGGCCGAGCGCCCGATGCCGCTCATAGCGGACACCGGCAGTACGGCCAAAAAACGCTGCTCTGTCCCGGGCCGCACGATGGTTAGGCCAAATGGCTTGTCTTGCTCGCTTGCGATCTTTGCCACCGTCTTGTTGCAGCCGACTCCAATGGAGCAGGTCACCCCCAGCGCCGCCACGCGATCGCTGATGCGCCGCGCAACCAGCAGCGGGTCCTCGGGTGCAAAGCGACCCGGCGTGATGTCGATAAAGGCCTCATCAATCGACACGCGCTCCACGCGTGGGGTCTCGTTGGCAAGGATCGCCATGACCTGGGCGCTGACCTCGCGGTAGCGGTCGAAGTGCCCGTGCGTCCAAATGGCCTGAGGACACAGACGCCGTGCCTCGGCCGAAGGCATGGCGGAGTGCACGCCAAAGCGACGTGCCTCGTATGAGCAGGTGGACACGACGCCGCGCGATTCGGCGTCTCCGCCCACGATGAGCGGCTTGCCACGCCACTCGGGATGGTCGAGCATCTCCACGCTCGCAAAAAACGCATCGAGGTCCATCAGGCCCACCGCCGGACCCGTCCAGGGCGGCGGCGTGACGCCCGCAGCATCCTCATAACCGTATGTATGTTCGCGTCTTTTCATGGCATGAGTATACCGCGCAGCTCATGTGGGGTGCGTGGATGTGCTTGCAAATCGCGAATTCTTGTCTAAGATATGGATTTGCCTTCGACTACACCGAAGAAGTTGGTCTCACGGACTTCACCTGCCCGCGTCGATGGCGTATTATGTTCAACTGTTTGTTTGTAGTTGCAGCCTAAAGCTGCTTGGTTGGAGGAGTTTCCTTTGGCAGTCAAGATTCGCCTTGCTCGTCACGGCGCTAAGAAGCGTCCGTACTACCGTGTCGTCGTCGCCGATTCCCGCGCCCCGCGTGACGGTCGTATCATCGAGGAGGTTGGCCGCTACAACCCGATGACCGCCCCCAAGACCATTAACCTCGATCTCGAGAAGATCGCTGACTGGCAGTCCAAGGGCGCTCAGCTCACCGACGCTGTCGCTGCTCTGGTCAAGGCCGCCAACGAGGGCGAGAAGACCGAGACCGTCGTCAAGAAGTCCAAGAAGCAGCTCGCCAAAGAGGCCGAGGCCGCTAAGGCTGCCGCTGAGGCCGCTGAGGGCGCCGAGGAGTAAATCGTGCCTGAGGTTGACGCTGCACAGCTCGAGGGTGAGGCAATGCTCTCAGATCGCATCGCCGATCTCGTCGAATATCTCGTTGTTCAGATCGTCGACGACCCGGATTCCGTGAGCCTCGAGGTCATCGATGGCGACGACGCTTCTACGATTGAGGTTTCGGTTGCCGAGGATGACGTCGCTAAGGTCATCGGCCGTCGTGGCCGTACCATCAAGGCCATCCGCACGCTCGCCCGTGCACTGGCCGCTCGCCTCGACACCGCTGTCGAGGTAGAGGTTCTGGGCTAGGACCTTGAGGTCCCAGTACAAAAACATCGCCCGTGTGGTCAAGCCGCACGGAAGGAAGGGGGAGGTCCTCGCGCAGCCGCTGCGGGGGCTTCCTTCTGTATTGAAGCCTGGTATGCGCGTCGCCCTGACGCCGCCGGCGCTCAAGCGCGACCGTTTTTGCTCGGTCGTATCCGTTACCGATACGGGCGATGGCGATCTGGTCTCGTTTGAGGGCATTGACGACTTGACGGCCGCCGAGGGCATCACCGGATGCTACGTGCTGGCAAATCGTGACGACTTTGAGCTCGATTCGCTCGACGCCGCCTATACCGACCTCATGGGTCGCGAGGTGGTCGACGAGCGCTTCGGTTCGCTCGGCACGATTGTCGAGATCATGTCGACGCCCGCCAACGATGTTTGGGTTGTCGAGGGCGATCGGTACGGCGAGGTGCTGATTCCCGTGATTGAGCAGGTTGTGCTCGATCTTCCCGACACAGGAACAATTTCCGTCCACGTTATGGACGGCTTGATCGATATGGACAAGTAGGGAGGTCAACATGCTAATCGAGACCCTTTCGGTCTTTCCCGAGATGTTTGAGCCCGTTATGTCCACGTCGATCTTGGGCCGTGCCCGCAAGGCCGGCCTTTTTGATTTTAAGGCGTATAACCTGCGCGACTGGACGCACGACCGTCATCGCACCGTCGATGACGAGCCGTACGGCGGCGGGCAGGGCATGCTCATGAAGGTCGAGCCTATTGCCGAGGCCATCGAGGCCATTAGCTCCGAGGGTCCCAAGCCCACCGTGGTGTTTTTTACCCCTTGTGGCGAGCCCTTTACGCAGCATGTGGCCGAGCGCTTGCTCAAAAGCGAACGTCTGCTGTTTGTGTGCAGCCGCTACGAAGGCGTCGACGAGCGTGCGTATGCGTATGCCGACGAACGTCTGTCGATCGGCGACTACGTGCTTACGGGTGGCGAGCTACCCGCCATGGTCGTTGCCGATGCTGTCGTGCGCCTCATTCCCGGCGCCCTGGGCGACGAGATGAGCAACGTGGACGAGTCGTTCTCGACCGCCGAGGACGGAGGCCTGCTCGAGTACGCGCAGTACACCCGCCCCGCTGAGTTCAATGGCCAGGGTGTGCCTCCGGTGCTCGTGAGCGGCGATCACGCTAAGGTCGATGCCTGGCGTCGCAAGAATGCCATCGAGCGCACCTGTCGCTGGCGTCCCGATCTGATCGAGACGGCGCGCCTTACGCCCCAGGAGCGCGCGTACGCGCAGGAGATTCTGGACGCTTCCTATTCGCAGAGCGAGGAGTGAGAATGGTTCCATCGCAGCATTCTGCCCTGAGGGGCGCCTTTGAGTGGATTGCGGTCGTCGTAATCGCGCTCGCCGCCACCTTCTTGATTCGCTCGTTTGTGATAGAACCCTTTGTGGTGCCCACCGGCTCCATGGATTCCACGATCGAGATTGGCGATCAGATCCTGGCGCAAAAGGTGAGCCTCGAGCTCGGCCGGCCTGTCAGCCAAGGCGATATCGTGGTGTTCCACAACCCCGATGGCACCTCCGAGCATGATGTGCTGGTGAAGCGCGTCATTGCCACAGCCGGCCAGACCGTTGACCTGCAGGACGGCAAGGTCGTCGTCGACGGCCAGGTGCTCGACGAGGACTATACGACCGGCATGAGCTGGCCGCTTTCGGTCCAGGCACCCGCCGCCCAGGTGAGCTATCCCTACACCGTCCCCGACGACTGCGTGTGGGTGATGGGCGACAACCGCGAGAATTCAGCCGACTCACGCTACTTTGGCCCGGTCGACCGTTCGGACCTGATCGCCGTGGCGCTCGTGCGTTACTGGCCGCTCAACCGTCTGGGCGCTATCGACTAAAAACCGCTATAGTACAGTACCTAACCGTGTAATCGTTTCGACGAGGGGATATTAGAGGCATGAACGCTTCATCGCTTTCCTTCCAAGACATCATCCTGCGCCTCCAGCAGTACTGGGGCGAGCAGGGCTGCGTCATCATGCAGCCCTATGACTCCGAGGTCGGTGCCGGTACCTTCCATACCGCGACCACGCTGCGCTCGCTCGGTCCCTCCGAGTGGCGCACCTGCTATGCGCAGCCCTGCCGCCGTCCCGCCGACGGCCGCTACGGCGAGAACCCCAACCGCATGCAGCACTACTATCAGTTCCAGGTGCTCATCAAGCCCTCGCCGGTCAACGCCCAGGAGCTCTACCTGGGTTCGCTGGCCGCCATTGGCCTGGACCCCAACGACCATGACGTCCGCTTTGTCGAGGACGACTGGGAGAGCCCGACGCTCGGCGCCTGGGGCCTTGGCTGGGAGGTCTGGCTCAACGGCATGGAGGTTACGCAGTTCACGTACTTCCAGCAGGTGGGCGGTATCGAGGTCGACCCCGTGCCCGTCGAGATCACCTACGGCCTGGAGCGTATCGCCATGTACGCCCAGGGCGTCAACTCCGTTTATGACCTGGTGTGGAGCTATCTGCCCGACGGCACGCCCATGACCTATGGCGACGTGTTCTTGGAGAACGAGCGCGAGTTTAGCGCCTACAACTTTGAGGTCGCCAACGTCGAGATGATGCGTCAGAAGTTTGACGACTACGAGGCCGAGTGCCACTCCTGCCTGGAGCGCAAGCTTCCGCTGCCGGCGTACGACTGCGTCATGAAGTGCAGCCACGCCTTCAACCTGCTCGACGCCCGTGGCGCCCTGTCCGCGGTCGAGCGCGCCAACTACATCCTGCGCGTCCGCGCCGTCGCCAAGGCGTGCTGCGAGGCCTATATGGCCGAGGTCGCTGGAGTCAACGAGAATGCCGATCAGGAAGGCGAGGTGGCGTAAGCCATGGCAGACGCTAAGGATTTCCTGTTTGAGATCGGTACGGAGGAGATGCCCTCCGCGCCGCTGAACAATGCCGTCAAGCAGCTTGGCACCATGATCGCCAAGGGTTTGGACGATGCCGGCCTGGCTCACGGCGAGGTCCGTGTGATTTCGAGCCCGCGTCGCCTGGCTGCACTCGTGGCCAATGTCGCCACTGCGACCGACGAGGTCCACGAGGTTAAGCGCGGTCCCGCGGCAAACATCGCGTTCGACGCTGACGGTAACGCCACCAAGGCCGCCCAGGGCTTTGCCCGCAAGTGCGGTGTGGCTGCCGAGGATCTGATCCGTCGTGAGGACACCGACGGCCGTGAGTACGTCTTTGCCGAGAAGAATATCCCTTCCGCACCGGCTACGCCGATTCTGACCGCTCTGTGCGAGAAGACCATCGCCGGCCTGCAGTGGCCCAACTACCGCTCTCAGCGCTGGGGTCACGAGCACGCGACCTTTGTCCGTCCGGTCCGTTGGATCTGCTGCCTTCTGGGCGAGGACGTTGTTCCCGTGTCGTTTGCCGACGTTACGAGTGGCAACACCACGCGCGGTCATCGCGTGCTTGGCCCCGGTGACCATGTGGTCTCCAGCCCCGCTGTTTACGAGCAGGTGCTCGAGGACGCCGGCGTGCTTTCTGCCGAGCGCCGTCGCGAGGCCATCCTTGCCGGTATCGCCGAGGTCGAGGCTGCGCGCCCCGGCTGCCACGTCGATACGCCCAAGAAGGTCTTCGAGGAGGTCATCAACCTCTGCGAGTGGCCGACGGTGCTCGTCGGTACCTTCGATGAGGAGTTCCTCAAGGTCCCGCACGAGAGCATCTGCGAGTCCATGCTCACCAATCAGCGCTACTTCCCGATCTATGACGGCGAAGGCAACCTGACGCGTGAGTTCGTGGTCGTCTCCAACAGCAAGCCCGAGAATGCCGAGCGCGTGATCGACGGCAACGAGCGCGTCGTGCGTGCCCGTCTGGACGACGCCAAGTTCTTCTACGAGGAGGACCTGAAGATCTCCCTCGACGAGTTCCGTGAGCGCCTGGCCAAGGTCGCTTTCCAGGAGAAGCTCGGCAGCGTGCTCGCCAAGTCCGAGCGTATTGAGCAGCTCGCGCTTGCGATTGCCCGTGAGGCACACCTGGGTGCTCATCTGGCAGCCGACGCCGGCCGTGCCGCGCACCTGTGCAAGGCCGACCTGGTGTCTAACGCCGTCGTCGAGTTCACGAGCCAGCAGGGCGTGATGGGCGGTTATTACGCGACCGCGATGGGGGAGAACGACGAGGTCGCCCATGCCATCCGCGATCACTATCGTCCCCGCTTTGCCGGCGATGATCTGCCCGAGGGCACCGCTGGCTGCATCGTGGCCTGCGCCGACAAGCTCGATACCATCGCCGGTATCTTTGCCATCGGCGAGCCCCCGACCGGCTCCTCCGACCCCTACGCGCTGCGTCGTGCCGCCATCGGCATTATCAACATCCTGCGCGACCGTCTGCCGATCGACCCCACGTCGCTTATCGACTTCGCCCTCCAGCTCTACGCTGAGCAGGGTATCGAGTTCGACGCCGCCGAGGTCGCCCAGCAGGTTCGCGACTTCTTCCACGGCCGTCTGGTGAGCATGGCCCGCGATGAGAAGATTCCGGCCGATACCGTTGCCGCCGTCTCCGCGGTGCATATCATCGCGCCGTCGGTCTTCTTCGCCCGCTGCGCCGCCCTCGACGAGGCCCGCAAGAACGACGCCGAGACCTTTGACAACCTGGCTACCGCCTATGCCCGCGCCGCGCATATCTCCAAGCCCGAGCTGGGCGCGGACTACGACCGCAGCCTGATGGGCGAGGCCGAGTTCGCGCTCGCCGACGCCTCTGAGGCTGCCCAGACCGCTGTCGATGCCGCCCTTGCTGCCGAGGATTACCCTGCCGCATTTGCCGCGCTTGCCGCCCTGCGTGCCCCCATCGACCGCTTCTTCGACGAGGTTATGGTCATGGACAAGGACGAGCAGCTTCGCGATAATCGCCTTAAGTTGCTCAACCGCTTTGAGGCCGTGTTCTCCGGCATCGCCAATATCGGTGAGCTTGCCCGCAAAAAGTAAGCCAGCCTGCGCGTAAGCGCAAAAGGAGCCCCGCATGGATTGCCCGGTCACCGCTCGTCCCACCGTTATCGTTATCTCCGACTCGCTCGGTGATACCGCTTGTGAGGTGGTGCTTGCGGCGTCCGGGCAATTTGATGAAGGGGCTTTTCGTGTTTTGCGCCTGCCTAAGGTGACCTCGGTGGAGCAGGTCAAGTCGTTTGTGGGACCGCGCGTCGATGCCGACCATCGCGATATCGCCGTGTTCCACACTATCGTCGACCCAGCGCTGCGCGCTCGCGTGCTCGATTACCTGGGCATGCTGCATATTCGTTCAGTCGACCTGATCGGCCCGACGCTCGCCGTGCTGTCGTCGCTCATTGGCGTGCCGCCCAAGGGCGTCGCGGGCGCGCACAAGATTCAGGGCATCG
>RKAY01000164.1 GCA_014846205.1 Collinsella aerofaciens
GTACAAAGTGGTTCTCGGCGGTGCACGGCATATAGTTCACGTTGCTCCATCTGCCGTTCTCAAGCACTCCGGCTCGTCCGCACATCACGTTAGAGTCGATATATACCGGGTAGATAGGGTCGGTAACACCTATTGAGTTGTCCCAGCGCACTATCTCGCCGATGTTTCCGGTGTCGCTCTTGGCACCGTCGTTCACGAATATCTCGTTAATGTCGAGGTGTATGCTGCGCGGTGCAAAGTCGTTCTTAACTATCGCTTCGCGCAGAAAGTCGTATCCGCGTTCGGGTCCGTATCCCCTGAATGTGGCTTTTCGGGCCATCTCGTCCACGGCTTCGTGCATTGCCTCTATCACAGCCGGGCAGAGGGGCTGTGTTACGTCTCCTATGCCGAGGCTTATTACTCGTACTTGGGGGTGCGAAACCTTGAAGGCATTAACCTTCTTGGCGATGTCTGCAAACAGATAATTGTTCGACAGCTTCAGAAAGTGTTCGTTTACTAAGGCCATATATTTAATGTTGAATGTTGGTTTTTGAATTTTGAGTTATCGGCTTTGCCGGTTTGTTGGATGTTGTAAACTCAAAGTTCAAATTAGGACAACTCTATTTCTCCTTCGAATACGAAAGCCGCCGGGCCCGTCATATACACGTGTCCGTCGTTCTCGTTCCATTCTATATGCAACGTTCCGCCGTCCATGGCGATGTTGCTCTTGCGTGTGGCTCTGCCCGTAAGCGCTGCCGCCACGGCTGTGGCGCAGGCCCCGGTGCCGCAAGCCATTGTTATCCCGCTGCCCCGCTCCCATACTCTGGTGCGTATGTTGCCGTTGGGCATTACTTGGGCAAACTCTTTGTTGCAACGCTCTGGGAAGGCTGCGTCGCGCTGCATAGGCAAGTATCTGTACGAGAAGGGACTGACCGACAAAACGTCCATACGTCTGCAAACCCTGTCTGGCGTAAAGACGCTGGAGCTGCACCTCGACATATATAATAAGGTGGAGAGCGTTACGGTGGATATGCTTGCTCCGGTGTTTCACAACCCGGCCGCCCTTGCCGACCCGGAGGCGGTTGCGCGCGCCCTGTCGCTCGAGGGCGGAACCCGTCGCGTGAGCCTGACACGTGCCACGCCCGATGGCACGGTCATCTACTACTACGCACTCTTTGGCCTGGTCGCGATGATGTCTGCCGAGTTTGCCGCTTTGAGCGTCGTCGACCTGCAGCCCAATCTGTCGGGCCTTGGCGCGCGCCGCTGCGTGGGCGGCCTTTCCAAGACGGCGTCGCTGGCCGGCATCTTTGTCGGCTCGTGGCTGGTTTCCTTTGCCTCGATGGCGGTCGCGATTGGCTACGTGCGCCTGGTCGTGGGCGTCGACTTCGGCGGGCGTGAGGGGCTGTGCCTCGTGGGCGGCGCTGCTTCCGCGCTTGCCGCGACGGGCCTGGGCCTTTTTGTGGGCACGCTTCCCGTTAAGGGCGGCAAGGCGTCCAAGTCGGGCATCCTCACGGGCTTTGCCACCACGTGCGCCCTGTTCGCCGGCCTCTACGGCGAGCCGGCGATGGCGCTTGCCGACGACGTCGCCCGCGCCTGCCCGGCCGAGTGTTGGCTCAACCCCGTCAAGCTCATCTGCGACATGTTCAACCGTCTGTATTTCTTTGAGGATCTGGGGCCCTTTGCCGTTCGCGCCGGCGCGCTGGTCCTTATGGCGCTGCTGTTCGTCGCCGCCGCTACGCTGATCTTTGGAAGGAGCCGCTATGAGCACCTTTAAGACCGCGCTTCGCATGGCGCTCGCGCACCCGTTCTACCTGCTCATCTATACGGTGTTCATTTCGCTCATGGGTGTGTTCATTGCTGCCTCGGTGAGCTGGAACTCGTCGCAGCTCACCGAGTACAAGCCCTATGACGCCAACGTGATCGTGGTCGACCGCGACGACAGCGGTCTTTCGCGGGCGCTTACCAAGCACCTGGGCTCGCGCTTTGACCTGGTCACGGGCGTCGGCGACGACGCGTACGACCTTGCGGGTGCGCTCTCCAAGAGCAACAGCGCCAAGGGTAGCGCCGACTGCGTGTTCTTTATCCCGGAGGGGTTCGAGGACGACCTTGTCGCGGCCGCCCGTGCGGGGGAGGCCCTGCCCAAGCTCGATGTGACCTACGGCTCCGGCACTATGGCGGCGGCGCTCTCGTCTGCCGAGGCCTCACGCTGGATCTCGCTCGCGGGCGCCGCGGCGGCGCTTGAGCCAGCTGCCTCCAACGGTGGCGTTGCCAAGGCGGCCGAGCATGCGGTCGCCAAGCGCGCCGAGGTCCAGATCGAGCAGGTTAAGGTTAACTCGACTGCCGCCGCCACGCTCGAGTCGTACTTCAACTTTGGCGCGTACGCGATTATCTCGTCGGTCATCGTGTCGGTGGGACTGGTGTTTTCGGGCATGAACGAGCCCGAGCGCGTGCGCCGCATGGAGGCCGGCCCGGTCTCCGAGCGCCAGCGTTCGCTTGCCGTGTTCGCGGCTGCTGCGGTGCTCACCGTCTGCATCTGGTTTGTGTCGAGCATGATGGGTGTCGTGGGCTTTGCCGGCGCGGTCGCCGAGGTCGGCGTGGGGCGCGTGTGCCTGGCGCTGGCGGCAACGTTTGCCCTGGCGTGCACGCCGCTGGCCGTTGGCTTTACGCTGTCGAGCCTGGGCGCGCGCGAGGAGCTGCTCAACGGTGTGGGCAACTTGCTCGGCTTGCTCATGACGTTTTTGGGCGGCGCCTGGATGCCATTGTCGCTGATGGGTCCGGCCGTGCAGACGGCGGCGCACTTTGTGCCGACGTATTGGGTGAGCGACGCGATCGGCAAGGCGCTTGCCTCGGACCTGACGTCTGCCGCGCTGGGCGACATCGCCTGCGACCTGGGCGTCACCGTGCTCTTTGCCGCCGCCATCGCCGCCGTAGGCCTAGCCCTCGCCCACAACAAATCCCACGCCTAGCCACAACCCGTCACTTGGGGACGTTCCTTTCCTGCCGGGACCACTCATTGGGGACAGACTTAAATGAGCGATTTCACTCATTTAAGTCTGTCCCCAATGAGTAGGTTGGAAAAAAGTCGCGCCTGACGCTTAAAAATAGTTCGCCTGGGTTTACTATTAGCCTAGAAAAGTAGCAGAAGGCTAACAACGGGGGATAGCATGGCGACAAAGCATGCCTACGTCCAGGTCAACGGGCTCAAGAAACACTATGGCGACGGCGATGCGCGCTTGACGGTACTCGATGGCATCGACACGTCCATCAACCGCGGTGAGATCTGCGTCATGCTGGGGCCCTCGGGCTCGGGTAAGTCGACCTTTCTCAACCTGATCGGCGGCCTGGAGGATGCCGACGGCGGCTCCATCATGGTGGACGGCTGCGACCTCACGGCGCTCAAACCCGCCGATCTGGGCGAGTACCGACGCCGCGAGCTGGGTTTTGTCTTCCAGTTCTACAACCTGGTGCCCGACCTTACCATCAAGGAGAACATTGAGGTCACGGCGCATCTGTCCAAAAACCCGCTCAACATTGACGGCCTGCTGCGCTCGCTGGGCCTCTATGAGCACCGTAACAAGTTTCCGCGCCAGGTTTCGGGCGGCCAGCAGCAGCGCTGCGCTATCGGTCGCGCGCTCGTCAAAAATCCGGGCCTGCTGCTGTGCGACGAGCCCACGGGCGCGCTTGACTACAAGACGTCCAAGGAAATCTTGCAGCTCATGGAGGACGTCAACCGCACCTACGGCTGCACCATCGTCATCGTCACCCACAATGCCGCCATCGCGCGCATGGCCAATCGCGTGCTGCGCTTGCGCGACGGGTGCATCGTCGAGGACGAGCTCAACGAGTCGCCCGTCGCGGCCGCCGAGCTCGATTGGTAGGCGGCGTCATGACACCTCTCGCAAAACGTCTCCCGCGCGAGCTGTGCCGCAATATCGGCAAGTACCTGGGCATCTTTTTGCTTATGTGCGGGAGCATCGCTCTCACCTCGGGCTTTTTGCTCGCGGCGCATTCCATCGGTTGCCTTATCGACGACATGCGCGATGCGTACACGATTGAGGACGGCCGCGTGACCACCTCCTTCGAGGCTACCGACGACCAGCTCAAGGCAGCCGAGGATGCAGCCGACGACGTCGGCGGCGTCACGCTCTACAAGAATTTCTCCATCGACGCCATCATCAAAAAGACCGCCGGCGACGACGGCACCAAGCGCACGCTGCGCACCTATGCGCACCGCACCAAGGTCGATATCGCGTCCTACTGTGAGGGCAGGCAGCCCAAGACAGACGATGAGGTGGCCATCGACCGCGTCTTTGCCGCCAATAACGACCTCGCCATCGGCGATAAGGTCGAGCTCGAGGGGCGCACCTACACCATCTGCGGCATCATGACGCAGCCCGATAGCCAGGCGCTGTTCCTCAACAATTCGGACTTTACGGTGAACACCATCACCTATGGTGTTGCCGAGGTCACCGACGCCGGCTTTGCCGCGCTTGAGGACGCCGGCGGCGCGCCTGCCTACACCTACTCCTTCACCTTTGCCGATCGCGACCTCCCCACTGCGGATCGCATCGATGCGGAGCAGGATATGGTCGAGGCGCTGACCGATGCCGATGCGCGCGTGGACGACCTGATCGATGCCGATTCCAATCAGGGCATTGGCTATGCGCGCGACGACGTGGACGGCGACTCCATGATGTGGATGACGCTGCTCAACATTATCATCGTGATCATGGCGTTCGTCTTTGTGGTGCTCACCGACGCCACCATCGAGGAGGAGAGCGCCATCATCGGCACACTGCTCGCCAGCGGCTATCGCCGCCGCGAGATCGTGCTGCACTACCTGGTACTTCCCGCCATCGTGGGCGTGGTCGCGGCGCTTTTGGGCACCGCGCTCGGCGTTGCGTTCTTTACCGAGCCCATGCGCGGTCTCTACTACGGCTCGTACAGCCTGCCGCCCTTCCAGGTGTACTGGAGCTGGGAGATCTTCGTGAAGTGTGCCGTGGTTCCCGCCGCTGCGCTCATTCTCATCACGCTGGTGGGCCTGCTCCGCAAAATGGGCAAGACGCCGCTGGAGTTCCTTCGCCACGAGGCGAGCGGCAAATCGGGTACCAAGCGTGGCCTGCAGCTGCCGGAGCGCATGGGCTTTGTTTCCCGCTTCCGCCTGCGCGTCTTCCTGCGCAACCTGGGCAACTTCGCCACGCTCTTCGTGGGCATTGCGTTTGCCTCGCTGCTGCTGCTCTTTGGCCTGGCGATTCTGCCCACGATGACGCACTACGCGGACAACCTCGAGACGAGCCTGGTCGCCGAGCACCAGTACACGCTCAAGGCGCCGCTGGAGCTCGAGGGCACTGCCGAGGAGCGCGAGCAGTGGTCGGCACTCGAGCGCTTGCAGTCGGTTGACGGCGCGCTGCTTTCTGCCGCCCAGGATGCCGATGACGAGCTTGACGACGCGGCCGATGCGGCGCAGACGGCAGCCGATGCCGCGACCGCATCTCCGTCTGCCGAGAGCCTGACCGCAGCGCAGGATGCGCTTGCCAAGGTCCAGGACAAGAAGGATGCGCTCTACGCGCGCCTCGACGGCCTGGCCGATGCCCTCGGCTGCAACCGCGACGAGGCCATCGATCTGATCGACAAGGCCTCTAAGATCGACACTGACAACGACGATATCCACCCGGTCAATACGACCGACAACGGCGCGGGCGCAATCGCGCAGGCCGAGAAATATGCCGTTTACCAGCTGCAGTACGACCGTGGCGACGGTAATGGCGAGGAGACGATTTCTGTCTACGGCATCTCGCCCGATTCGCGCTATTGGAAAGATCTCAACGTCGGCGATGGGAGCGTCGTCTTTGGCGGCGGTCTGCTCGATAAGTTTGGCTGGAGCGAGGGCCAGAAGGTCACGCTCAGCGACAAGTACGAGGGCGAGCATTATTCCCTTGAGTACGCGGGCAAGGACTGTGCCTGGGGCTCCAAGTCGGACATGAACATCTATATGAGTATCGACGACTTTAACGAGCTGTTCGACAACGATGCCGCCTACTTTAACGGCTATGTGAGCGACGAGAAGCTCGACCTCGACGCGCGTTACTTTGCCGGCGACACCACGTCCGACGACATGCGCGCCGTGGGCGACCAGTTCATCGGCATGATGAGCAAAATGATCGGCATGATGGTCGGGCTCGCGGTGTTTATCTTCCTGCTGTTTATGTACCTGCTGACCAAGGCTGTGATCGACCACAGCGCCCGTTCGATCAGCTACATGAAAGTCTTTGGCTATCGCGATAGCGAGATCTCGCATCTGTACATCCGCTCGATCACGCTGTGCGTGGCGGCGTCGCTTGTGCTGAGCCTTCCGGTGATCATCGGCTCGCTCACGGCCATCTTCCGCTCGATGCTGCTCGCCTACAACGGCAATATCGAGATCTACGTGCCCGCTTGGTCCATGGCTGCATGCGTCGGCATTGGCTTTGCGACCTACCTGGTCGTGGCGCTGCTACACACGCGCTCTATCAAGCGCGTCAGCCTGGCCGAAGCCCTCAAGGTGCAAGAGTAGCCATTGGGGACGGTCTTAAACGACTAGTCGTTGGGGACAGTCTTTGCCGATTCGCCGGCTCGCCGGCCGGGCTGGCAAGGACTGTCCCCAACTGCCGGCAGGAAAGGAACGTCCCTAGCTGCCAGGTGGCGAGGCACTCATTTAAGTCTGTCCCCAATGAGTGGTTTCAGTCATTTAAGTACGTCCCCAATGAGTGCCTAACGACTCGGTGTTGCGCTTGACTTCGACCCTACTTCAACGGGTACCATCCTCTTATGTCTGTAACGCCATATAGACCGAGGGGATAGATCTATGACCGCAACTGCACCCGCAGCACCCGCTAAGGTGTACTTCACCAACCTGCGCACGCATGCTCGCGAGAGCCAGCTCGACAAACTCAAGCGCCTCATTCGCCGCGCCGGTATCGAGCAGATCGACTTTGAGAACAAGTTCGTTGCCATCAAGATTCACTTTGGCGAGCTGGGCAATCTGAGCTTTTTGCGCCCCAACTACGCCCGCGCCGTCGCGGATGTCGTCAAGGAGCTGGGCGGCAAGCCCTTCCTCACCGACTGCAACACGCTCTATGTCGGCAGCCGCAAAAACGCGCTCGAGCACATCGACACCGCTTATCAGAACGGCTTTACCCCGTATGCCACGGGTTGCCAGATCATCATCGCCGACGGCCTCAAGGGCACCGACGAGGCACTCGTTCCGGTCGAGGGCGGCGAGTACGTGCGCGAGGCAAAGATCGGCCAGGCACTCATGGACGCCGACATCGTGATCAGCCTCACGCACTTTAAGGGTCATGAGCAGGCCGGTTTTGGCGGTGCCATGAAGAACCTGGGCATGGGAGGCGGCAGCCGTGCCGGCAAGATGGAGCAGCATGCCGCCGGCAAGCCGAGCGTCGATACCACCAACTGCGTAGGTTGCCGTGCCTGCGAGAAGATTTGCGCGCACGGCGCCATCACGTTTGATGGTACGCGTGAGCGCGAGCTTGCCAACGGCAGCACCCGCACGGTTCACGTGGCTACCATCGACCACGATCGCTGCGTGGGCTGCGGACGCTGCATTGCGGCGTGCAACCAGGACTGCATCAAGCCCGACTATGACGCCGCGGCCGACGTACTCAACTACAAGATCGCCGAGTACACCAAGGCCATCGTCGACGGCCGCCCGAGCTTCCACATCTCGCTCGCCATGGACATCAGCCCTAACTGCGATTGCCATCCCGAAAACGACACGCCTATCGTTAACGATATCGGCATGTTCGCGAGCTTCGACCCGGTCGCCATCGACCAGGCCTGCGCCGATGCCGTCATGGCATCGGAGCCGCTGCCCAACACCGAGCTCACCGATAGCGCCGCCAAGATGGAGCATAACCACGAGCACCTGGAGGGCGAGCAGGCGCGTGACCCCTTCTGCATCACGCATCCCGACACCGACTGGCGCGCGTGCATCGCGCATGCCGAGAAGATCGGCCTGGGCACGAGCAAGTACGAGCTCATCGAGGTCAAATAGCGCCTAGCTATTGGACAAAACAAGCGCCTTTGTAGCGTTAGTTGAGCAAAAGCCGCCCGCGAGCATAAAGCTCGCAGGCGGCTTTTCGGAAGTGCTAGGGCGTCAGATAGATCAGTAAACCGTACTATCTGCCTAAAAATACTCGTCGAGGAAGTCGTCGACCGTATTCCAGTAGAGCTCGGGGTTGACCTGCGCGCTCTTGGCGTGGGTGGCGCCATGGATGGTGAGCTTTTGCTTGACCTTGCTGGCGCACGCGTCGTAGTTTTGGTCGAGCATGCTGTACGGCACAAAGGTATCCTGGTCGCCGTGGATAAACAGCATGGGGACCGTTGCGTGTTTAAGCTGCTCCACGCTGCTTGCCTCGTGGAAGTCATAGCCCGCGCGAACGTTGCACACCAGGTTCGCCACATCGAGCAAAGGAAAGCTGGGCAGGCCGAACACGTCCTTGAGCTGCAGAGAAAACTCGTCCCAAACACTCGTATAACCGCAGTCCTCGATAATGCATTTCACGTTGGACGGCAAAGATTCCCCCGCGACGTTCATGGCGGTTGCCGCACCCATCGACTCGCCAAAGACCAGGATGCGCGCCTCGGGGTCGGCTTGAACGATTCGCTCGATCCATGCGACGATGTCGAGGCGCTCGGGCCAGCCCATGCCGATATAGTCGCCGCCGGAGCGCTCGTGGGCGCGAGCGGCGGGTGCGAGTACGTTCATGCCGCGGTCGTGGAATCGTTTGGCGTATCGGGCCATACCGATAGGCTCATCGGTGTATCCGTGCAAGCAGACAGCGTAATTGTGTGTGGTCTCTGGGGCGACAAAATACCAAGCGGCAAGCTCGGTCCCGTCATCTGCGGTGAGGCTGCTGCTCTCGCGGTTCTCTTTAAACCATGCCCGCGCCTCGGTTCCCTCGGCATCCATCTGTTCGCCCTTTTCGGCGTCCTTGCCGTCCTGCATCATCTTCATGGTGTAGGGGGCGCGAGGGTTCAGGGCAAAGTCGAACAGAAAGTTGCCGGCAAAACCGAGCAGCGCGACAACGAGCACCAGCGCAATAACACCGGCTATCTTAAGTTTTCGATGGTGATGTGAGCTTTGGTCCATGCGGCCTTCTCCTCTAAGATGTTAATGCGTCAACAATTAAACGAAGCGCATTATGGACGTTCGCCGTCAATGCGTCAACAAGCAAAGAATGGGTAAACAAAGGGTCACGTGTGGTGCAAATTTCGCACGTACCCAGACGCTTTGATATAGTGTTGAGAACTATTTACGTTGGAGGATGTAACCGGCATGTCCGATTCGAGCGACAGTTCCAAGCCGCGACCTAAGGCCGCGGCCGTTCCGCACTACACGGTGGGCGAGGAGATCATGAACTCCGTTACCCATGGTGTCGGCTGCCTGCTGGGTATCGCAGGTCTTGTGCTCCTGATCGTATTTGCCGCTCTTCGCGGTGGCGGTCCGGCGCATATGGCCGCGGCAATCGTCTACGGCGCCAGCATTATTCTCGAATACCTTGCCTCCACGCTCTACCATGCGATTCAGCCCGCGGGCGCTAAGCGTGTGTTTCGCATCATCGACCACAGCTGCATCTACCTGCTCATAGCCGGCAGCTATACACCGTTTTGCCTCATCACGCTGGCAAACGACGGTGGTCCCGTGCTGTTTTTTGCCGTATGGGCCATCGCCATTATCGGCATCGCTCTCGAGTGCTTTTTACGCGAGCGCCAGCCGCATTGGGTAAGCGGCCTGGTCTATCTGCTGATGGGCTGGCTCGTCGTCTTTAAGCTGCCCGAGCTCGTGTCACTGCTCAACCCCGTGGCACTTGCCCTGCTCGCTGTCGGCGGCGTGTGCTACACCGTGGGCGTGCCGTTCTACATCGCCAAAAACGTGCGTTACCTCCACAGTGTGTTTCACTTGTGGGTGCTCGCCGGCAGTATCTTCCAGTTCATGGCGGTGATCCTCTTCGTAATCTAGCGATCGCGTCTGTGCCCGCGGGCCCATCCGAGCGGCCGCCGGGCGCAACTGCCCTATCCGTCACCTACGCTTACTACCTAACGTCCCGAATCTTGGAGGTTCGAGAAACTCCCGATGGACATAACCATCTCTCTTATTACCACGCTCGTTTTAACGCTCATCAACGGATACTTCTCTATGTCCGAGATGGCGCTCACCACGGCCAAGCGCGCCGTGCTGGAGCACGAGGCCGAGGAAGGCGACAAGCGCGCCGAACGCGCCGTTAAGCTGGCCGCCGACTCCGACGAGCTGCTGGCCACCATCCAGGTTGCCATCACGCTCGTGGGCTTCGCCTCGTCCGCCGTCGCCTCGACGAGCCTGTCCGACCCGCTTGCTACATGGCTCATGAGCTTTGGCATCGCGCCGCTCTCCGCCATCGCGCGCGGCCTGGCGCCGGTCATCATCACCGTCGCGGTCGCCTTTGTATCCATCGTGATTGGCGAGCTGGTTCCCAAGCGCATTGGCCTGGCCAACGCCGAGGGCGTATCCAAGCAAGTCGTGGGCCCACTGTCGTTTTTCCAAAAGATCGCCCGTCCGCTCGTGTGGCTGACCGGCGCCTGCTCCGATGGTCTGGCCCGCATCCTGCGCATCAAGAGCGCCGACGATCGCCAGAACGTCTCGGAGGAAGAGATCAAGTACATGGTCTCGGAGCAGGACGACCTGCTCGACGAGGAAAAGCGCATGATCCACGAGATCTTTGACCTGGGCGACACCGTTGCCCGCGAGGTCATGGTGCCGCGCGTGGACACCACCATGTGCGAGGACGACGAGACGGTCGCCGACGTGCTGTCCACCATGCGCCAGACCGGCTTCAGCCGCATCCCGGTGTACCACGAGGATCCCGACAACGTCGCGGGCATCGCGCACATCAAGGACCTGATTCAGCCCGCGCTCGACGGCAAGGGTGACCAGCCCATCGCCGATTACCTGCGCGATGCCACCTTTGTGCCCGACACCAAGGACATCCTGCCGCTGCTGTCCGAGATGCAGACCTCGCACGACCAGATCGTGGTCGTCGTGGACGAGTACGGCGGCACGGCCGGCATCATCACCATCGAAGATATCGTCGAGGAGATCGTCGGCGAGATCGAGGATGAATTCGATCCCGACAACAAGTACCTCACGCGCCTTTCGCGCCGCGAGTGGCTCGTCGATGGGTGTTTTTCGTGCGATGACGCGATTGAGCTTGGTTGGCCGCTCGAGGAAAGCGATGATTATGAGACCATCGCCGGCTGGATTTTGGAGCTTTGCGACTCGGTGCCCGACATCGGAGAGGTGTTTGAGGTTGCGGGGTACAAGTTTAAGGTGCAGTCGATGCGTGGCCAGCGCATCTCGCTTATTCGCGTGATCGCTCCGGCCGAAACCGATAAGAAGGATTCCGAGCCTTCGGCAGAGAAGCCGGCGGCGTCGGGTGCGGGCTCTGTGGATCCGCACGATGGCGACGAGTAGGGCAAGGAAGAGTAGGGGAGAGTTATGGCAGGCCTGTTCAACATCCTTAAGGTCACCGTCAGCGAGGACAAGATCTGCGCGCACGTGCTGGTGAACCCCGGCATGCCGCTCATGACCTCGGAGGATATCGAGGCCACGGCGCGCGTGTACTACCTGGTGCCGGCGATTGCCAAGCACCTGTGTCTGGGTGATTCCGGTCGTGAGTTCCAGGACTGCATGGGCCAGACCGAGCTTTGCCACCTGCTTGAGCATGTGACGGTCGAGCTCATGAACGAGACCGGTCTTGCGGGCAGCATTTCGTGCGGCCGCACCCGCGTGAGCGAACACGACGAGCGCGTCTTTGAGATTGAGCTTTCGTGCCCCGATGATGCGCTGGCCATCGGTGCGCTGTCTTCGGCCACCTTTATGATGGACTGGGCCTACTTGCACGCTGATCAGCCGGCTCCCGACGTGGAGGGCACGGTCGCGGGCCTGCGCAACCTGGTGCTGGGCATGCGCGCCGAGGCCGAGGGCAAAGATCCGCACGAGGCCGTCGCCGCCGCGAATGGCGAGGACGTGGCAGAGGATGCTGTCGAGGACGACGCCGCTGCTGGCAGTGAGGCCGCTGCCGAGTCCCTTTCCGATACGGCCGCCGAGCCTGAGTCCGAGCCTGCCGAGCCCCAGGGCGTTCCCAACTTTGACGACGAGCCGCAGGTGGCTATTGATACCGAAGGCGCGACCGTTGAGAGTCATGAGGTCCCCGCTGCCGTCTTTGGCGGTGCGGCAACGGTTCCGGCAGGACCTGCGCACGAGGGCAGCCTGCCACTCGTGGACGGCTCCGGCGAGGACCCTGCCGCCACGGTGGCCATGTCGGCCCTGCCGCAGGAGTAAGCTCACGCGTTTATCACCGCCGTCTACCTGCGCTTTTACCGTACGCAGATGAGCGGGGCGGCAAGTGTTGCGCTGCGGGTATAATGGACAGCATTCAAACGGTGGGCACCGAGGTGCCCGCAGGAGAGGAATGATCATGGGAAAGACTTTCAGCTTTGTCTCCGGCGCGCTCTTTGGTGCTGCCGCCGGCGCTATCATCGGCGTTGCCCTGGCCCCGCGTTCGGGTGCCGAGACCCGCGCCATGGCTGCCGATATCGCCAACGATGCTTGGGATAACATGCGCGACACCTACGAGCACAGTGCCGAGGAGGCCCGCGCCGCGGTCAGTGACTTCGGCCCGATGGTTGACGCTAAGACCGATGACCTGCGTGCCAAGGTCGACTTGGCCCGCGAGCGCATGGACCAACTGCGTGAGCAGCTCAACGATGCCATCTCGGGTGGCAACGTGACGCCCGCCGCCGATGTCGTGGTCGAGAACGCCGTCGAGGCCGACGCCGAGGCTGCGGAGCCTTCGACCGAGGCATAATGCGCACCGGGGATTTTGTCGGCATCAAGGTTTACCGCAAGCCTGCCGAGGACAAGCGTACCAAAAAGGACGGCACGCCGCGCAGCCCCAAAAAGCTCGGTAAGATTCACTTTCCGGTCTTTTCGCCGGGTGGCACGCGCGTGGTGGGTTTTATGGTTCGCCAGTCCGATATCGCGGGCATGATCGAGCGTCCCGACCGGTTTGTGGCGCTCGATGCCGTCGGTGTCTATGAGGGTGCCATCGCGGTCGATGACGCCAAGGGCACCTATGATGCCGCCGCTGCCAAGCGTCTCGATATCAACCTGGACGACTGCATTATCTGGGTCGGTATGGACGTGCGCACGGAATCGGGTGATGTCGTGGGCTATTGCTCGGATGTTGAGTTCAAACCGCGTTCGGGCATTGTACAGACGTTCTATGTGACCGCCAGTGCCGCATCGAGCATGTTGGTGGGCGACACGCAGGTGCCGCCGACGATGCTGCGCGGCTACGATAACGGCGCGATGATCGTCTCGGATGAGGTCAAGACGCTCGGGTATTCGGGCGGTGCGGCTGCCAAGGCTGCCGAGGCGAGTGTCGTGGTGGGCGACAAGGTCAAAAAGGGTGCCAAGGTGCTCGACGACAAGGGTTCGGTTGCCGTTGACAGGGGCAGTCGCGCGCTGGGCAAGCAGCTCGGCAAGACACGCGGCATGTTCAAGGCCTTTAAGGACGAATATCAAAAGGCGAGCGGAGGCTCGTCGAAAGCTAACAAATAGCGACATACCAAACGATGGGAGGCGAGCCGGAGACATGTAACTCCGGCTCGCTGTGTTTATGGGGGAGGGCACATGCGCCAAAACGGATCCAATGTTAACGGGCGATCGAGTGCGTGTCCGACGGCGCGTCGCGACTTGGGGCAGCTGCCCAGCGGTCAGCGCCGCCGTCGTCGTAAGCCCGGCGCGGTGTACCTCAACCACAGCCGTGGGTTTAGCGATCGCAGTGCACGCATCGGCAACGGGCGTTCGCCCCGCCGTTCGTCTCGCCTGCCCTACGCGCTCATCGCCGTGGGCTGCGCGTTCGTACTGTTTGTCGCCGCCGTCGTGGGCTACATCAACCGTAGTGTGGACGTCGTGCTCAACGGAGAGCAGACCGCGGTGCGCGTGGGCTCTACGCTGCAGACGCTTATCGACGATCAGGAGTTGACCGACACCTATTCTGCCGGCGACCTGCTGGCGGTCGACGACAGTGTGCTCAAGCGCCGTGGCGGCGAAAAGCTGTCGGTGAAGGTTGACGGCAAGCGTGTAAAGCAAGGCAAGTGGGATAGCCGCGAGCTTACCGGCGGCGAGAAGATCACGGTTAAGGATGGTCGCAACGTCTACGAGAAGCACGAGGTGCAGGCTACGACCATCGAGCCCAAGCTCAAAGTCGAGGGCACGGGTGCCATCGAGTACGTGCAAACCTGGGGCGTCCAGGGTCGTTCTGAGGTGTGGGTCGGCGAACAGTCGGGTAAGACGCAGGACCGCGGCGAGGTCGTGCCCGCCACCGATTGCATCGTCGCCTGTGCCAGCGTGGCGCCCAAGGGCAATGAGAAGGTCGTGGCTCTGACGTTTGATGAGGGCCCCAGTGGCGCCACCAAACAGATTTTGCAGGTGCTCAAAGAGAAGGGTGTCACCGCGACGTTCTTCCTCTCAGGCGATGCGGCCGAGGCCTCGCCCGCTACGGCCAAGGCGATTGTCGATGCCGGATGTGAGATCGGTTCCAACAGCTACAGCGACGATTCGCTCAAGGGCGAGGACCGCGAGACGGTGCGCGAGCAAATTTCGAAGGGCACCGACGCCATCAAGTCGGCGACTGGTGTGAAGACGATGCTGCTGCGTGCCCCGTACGCCGCCTTTGACGAGCAAAACTGGATCGACTCGATGGATTTGGTGTCCGCGGTAGTCTCGTGGAATATCGACTCGGGCGACTGGCTGCTCAACGGTGCCGACGAGCAGGTCTCGACGGTGCTGGATTCGGTGACGCCGGGCAATATCGTGCTGCTTACCGATAGCGATGAGTGCTCCGAGCAGACGCTCGAGGCGCTGCCGCAGATTATCGACGGGCTTATTGCCGACGGCTACAAAATCGTGACGTTGAGCGATCTGGTCAAGACGGATACGGCACTGAGCAAAAAGCTCACCTCGCTGACGAAGGTCACCATGCCCAAAAACGCCGTGTTCCCCCAGCTCGCCGAAAATGACGACACCACGGAATAGTCATTTAAGAACGTCCCCAATGACTATGTCACGGATGCGTTAGCGTTAGGTATGCCTGCAATGTGCAGCGTATAAACTCGGTGCCGCAGCGCGATGCTGATGCTATAGTTACTGCGGATAATAAGGGTCAAGAGAAAGGTTACAGGTGAAATCCAAACCTCGACCATACAGTCGATGACCCCTTGCAGGTGCTTTCTGCGCATGCACGGGGTGTAAGCGCCGAGCGGCGTGCCGCCCGCGCATGCGTATACATATCCAGAAGTCCACGGATTGCGTGCCATCACGGTCGCAGCCCGAAGGAATAATGATGGGGAGCACCATTGAATTATCTGAGTGAGATGCTCAAGTTGCCGGTCTTGGACGTCGATGGCGAAAAACTCGGCGTAGTGAACGATTTTGGCATTGCCACCGGCGAAGTTTTTCCGCACGTGACGTCGCTCGCGTTTCGCGGTCCCGGCAAGACGCCGTTTATGATCAGCTGGCGCAAATGGGTCGATCGCATCGACGAGACGGGCGTGTACCTCAATACATCTGCGACCAATATTCGCTTTTCGTATCTGCAGCCGACCGAGCTGCTGCTTGCACGTGACGTGCTCAACAAGCAGATTGTCGACACACAGGGCATGAAGGTCGTGCGCGTAAACGACATCAAGTTTTCCATGTCGGGCGAAAATCAGCTGCGTTTGCTGGGTGCCGAGGTGGGCGCTCGCGGCCTGCTGCGCGCGATTAGCCCCGCGCTCGAGCATGTCGTCGAGGGCTTTATGAAGCATCTGGGCAAGCCGCTTGGCGAGGACATCATCGCTTGGTCCTACATGGACCTGCTCGACCGCTCGACTAAAAATATTCAGCTTTCGGTGTCGCACAAGACGCTCGGCGAGCTGCACCCTGCCGATATTGCCGACATTATCGAGCAGCTCGACCCGCGCCTGCGTGCGCAGGTATTTGCGCAGCTCGACACCGCCCAGGCCGCCGAGGCCATCTCGGAGTTCGATGATGACGAACTTATGACCGAGATGCTCGAGGGCCTGTCCGACACGGACGCGTCGTCGATGCTGGCCATGATGGACCCGGATGACGCCGCCGACCTGATCGACGAGCTCGATTACGAGAAGGCCGAGAAACTCCTGCGTCTGATGGGCGTCAAGGAGGAGAAGGCGATTCGTAACCTGCTGGGGTATGAGGACAACACCGCCGGCCGCATCATGACCTCGGAGTTTGTCTCCCTGCCTGCCACGGCGACGGTTGCTGACGCCATTGACGCGATTCGCAAACTCGACGAAGACTTCGAGAGCGTCTACTACGTCTATACCGAGGACCCGAGCGGTATGCTGACGGGCGTGCTTTCGCTGCGTACGCTGATTGTGGCCGACCGCGATGCCACGCTGGGCCAGTTGGCCTACCGCGACCTGGTCTATGTGTCGCCCGACGAGGACCAGGAAGACGTAACGGACGAGATGACCAAGTACGACCTGGTTGCCATTCCCGTCTGCGATGAGAACCGCCACATCCTGGGCATCGTGACCTTCGACGACGCCATGGACGTTATCGCCGAGGAACACCAGGAGGACCTGCAGATCGCAGGCGTCGGCTCGGGTGATAGCGCGTCCGACGACTCGACGAATGTGCTCAGCTGGTTTGTGCATCGCCAGTACTGGGTTGTCGTGTGGGGCATCGCCTCGTGCATCATGGCAACGGTGCTGGGGACGGCACTGGGCTCCGCGCATCTGGTGGTGTTCCCCATGTGCGCCATGCCGCTCGTGCTGCTGGCTGCCTCGCGTATGGTGTCGTTCGTCAAGAACTACTTCCTGGAATACGACGGCCACGACGACGAGCCTAAGCCCTACCTGGGATTCTTCTTCCAGAGCACCGGTATGGGCCTGATCCTTTCGCTTGTTACTTACCTGTGCGCGCAGCTGGTGCGCACCGCCGCGTTCCCCGATGCCTCTATGTTTGAGGAGCAGCTCTTTACCGGCTGCTTTAACATTGCCGCCATCATCTGCCTGGTGGGCAACATGAGCGCCGTGATTTATCTGATGGTGCTGTTCTGGCGCGACGAGCACGATCTCAACACGTCGGGCACCGCCATGAACGTCATTGCCGTCATGATCTCGTGTGTGGCGTACTGCATCGCCGCGGTGCTGCTCACCATGTCAGTCATGGGTTAGGTGGTCGCGTGCAAAACACGAAGCAAAAGGCGAGCACCAAGCAAAAGCTGACCATCGCCGCCATCTTTGGCGCTATGGGCCCCGGTCTGCTGGCGGCGCTTTCGGGTAATGACGCCGGCGGAATCGCCACGTATTCCAGCGCGGGCGCCAGCTATGGTTATAAGATGCTCTGGATGCTTCCCGTCATGACCGTGCTGCTCATCGTGACGCAGGAGACCGCGGCGCGTTGCGGCTGCGTCACAGGCAAGGGCCTGGCGTCGCTCATTCGCGAGCGCTTTGGCGTGCGCAGGAGCGTGCTGGCCATGGCGGCGCTGCTGATCGCCAACACGGCGGTGACCATCTCGGAGTTCGCGGGTATCGCGAGTGGCCTTGCTTTGTTTGGCGTGCCGGCGAGCATTTCGGTGCCGCTCGTGGCGCTGCTGGTGTGGATGCTTACCATGTCGGGCAGTTTCCAGCGCATCGAGAAGATTTTGCTGCTGGTAAGCTGCGTGTTCGTGACCTACATCGTCGCCGCCTTTATGGCCGGCCCCAACTGGGGCGAGGTCGCGGTCGACTTGGTCGTCCCCAATATTCAAAACGACCCCAGCTACGTGTCGCTGGTAGTTGCCACGATCGGCACCACCATTGCGCCGTGGATGATCTTTTTGGCGCAGAACAACGTGGTCGATAAGAATGCGGGTGAGGACGATATTTTGCTGCAGCGCATCGACACCGTGAGCGGCTCGATTGCCGCCGACATTATCGCCGGCTTTATCATCATCACGACCGGTACGGTGCTGTTTCCGGCGGGCGTCCAGATTAGCGATGCTGCCGATGCGGCTCGCGCGCTGGAACCCATCGCGGGCCAGTGGTCCACGGTGCTGTTCGCCTCGGGTTTGGTCGCGGCGAGCTTTTTGGCCGCTTGCGTGCTGCCGGGTGTTACGTCGAGCGCTATCTGCGAGGCATTTGGCTGGGAGCGCGGCGCCGACCGCAGCTGGGACGAGGCTCCGGTCTATCGCGGCATCATTACGGCCATCATCGGCATTTCGGCCGTGCTGGTGCTTATGCCCGGTGTCGATCTGTTCCAGATTATGATGACTTCGCAGGTTATTAACGGTGTGCTGCTGCCCGTAGTACTGGTGTTCCAGGTGGTTATCGCTGCCGATCGCCATATTATGGGCGGCAACCGTAACGGCCGCGTGTGGAATGTGCTCACGTGGGCGACCATTGGCGTGATTACGGTGCTGACGGTTGTCATGTTTGTCCTGCAGGCGATGGGCTACAGCGCGTAGCGCCTCTTTTGGACTCTTAATAGGCTGCTGCCATGGGCTGCGGCCTGTTTTTTGCCTGTTATAGGGGGTTAGTTATATGGCGGTGGACAGAAAATGCCAAATATGAGTACTGTTGCTAAGTGAATAGCATTTACATCTAAGAAAATAATGAACATAACCGATAGTATGTTCATTAAAATTAGCACCAATATGCCCTAAGCCAGTCAGGTTGGCTGCTTTAGGGGGTTGTAGAGGTCGCTCAGACGTCATTTTGGGTAGTTTTGCCTGCTACTAAAATGGTAACAGTACTCATATTTGCCCCTTTTTGTCCACGACCTCTTGGAGCCGGCTCGAAAAGAGTGATTTTGGGTTGTTTGCTGCGGGTGTGGGCTTGGAAACAACGCTCAGGGTGGCGAGGCGCCCAGAATTCGGTCACAAGGAGGGCGTTCCTCGGCTGTGTTAGGAGTGTCCCTGGGTGCCGGCACATAAGGAACGTCCCTAACTGCCGGAGGGGGTGTCTGCCGTGGCAGGTACCCCCCTCCGGATGTGGGAAACTTGCGCTGCAGGTTACTTGTCGCCGCCGAGCTTGTGCGGCTTGTAGGCGAGAGCGTTGACGAGCGCGTCGCCGGCGGACTTGACGGCTGCCGGTTGCGGATCGTTAACGTGGTCCTCGGGGTGCACGGGCAGGTCTTTCTTGACTGCATCGTGGATGAGATTGAGGTACTCGGTCACACCGGCAGTCGACAGGTGCGTGCCGTCGCCGTCGAACAGGTCGTTGCGATTGGCACTGTATCCGTACCAGTCGATAACGCGCACGTTCTTGTAGCGCGTGGCGGCATTTGCGATAGCTTGGTTGGTGGAACCCACCCACGGCTGCGGACTGCGTGTGTTCACAAACACGACGATACGCTTGTCGCCGGCATCGGCCATGATGGCATCGATCTGATCATCAGTTACCAGGCCATTGGTGCCCAGTGCAAAGACCACGACCTTGCCGGCAAGGTTCTGTTGGAGATAGCCCTCAAATGTTGCGCGGCCCGCATCGAACTGGCGGCCCTTTTCGGCATCGATGTGACTGTGGGGGAACACGCCGTCAAAGGAATCGACGGCGCGCAGCGACACGGAGTCGCCGATCATCAGCAGGTCGTAGGATCCGTCGGGGAAGCCGTCGTTGTCCTTGTCGGTGTCGTCGGCTGCCTGCTGGTCTTTGGGTGCGGTGCTCTTGGCTTCTTTGTTGAGGATTTCGGCACCTTCACCACTCAACGCGGAGGTCTCCGGCACAAAGATGAGACCTCCTAGGGCAATGATCAGCACGACGCCGCAAGTGGCACACACGGGAATATGCGCGCGCACCCAGCTTGCGGGCGTGGTGGTTCCGTCGCGAAATTCGGAAACGGTGCGCCCAAAGGCGCCCTTCCTAAACGGAGTCTCGATAAAGCGATAACAGCACTCTGCCACGGCGACCACCACAAGTACCTGCAAGATATACTGCCACCAGGGCGTATCGTTGATGTTGGCGACCGGGTTCATAAGCAGCAGCAGCGGATAGTGCCACAGATAGATACTGTACGAGCGCTTGCCGACCCACACGAGCGGCTCGGCGGCAAGAGCGCGCGCGACCAAGCCCTGGGGCTGTACGCAGGCGGCGATGACCATGAGCGTGAGGATGGAGCACAGCAGCGTGCCCCCGCGATATTGGAAAGCGGTGTAGCCGTTGGTGAGCGCGACCATGGCCGCAAGGCCGACCAGGCCCACAACGCCCAGCACGTCGATGGACGCAGGCGAGGACCAAAAGCGTGTGAGCGCACTCGGCTGAGCTGGGGCGGTCTCGGCTGCGGAATCGGTCTTCTCGCCATGCCCGCCCTTGGCGTTCTTGTCGAGCTTACCGCGCTTGGCAGCGCTCACTAGGCGGTCGAGTCCCAGGCGATGGGCAAGACGAACCGGCGCCAGGTCGCGGTCGGGGATAAATGCCATCCATGCACCCAACAGCAGCGAGAACACGCGGGTATCCGTGCCGTAGTACACACGGCTGGGGTCGGCGGCAGGGTTGTAGAGCACCATCATGGCAAGGGCGGATACCGCTGCGAGCCCCAGGACCACACGGCGCGTGTTGGGTTTGCTCACATGCATGGACACCATGGCAAACAGCAGCGGTGGCCAAATCAAATAGAACTGCTCTTCGATGGCGAGCGACCAGAAGTGCGTGAGCGGCGAGGGGTCGCCCAGAGCATTGAAGTACGAAATATCCTGCGCAATCTGCCACCAGTTGTTAAAGAACAACAGCGACGGCAGGATATCGGGGCGCATCTTGGTGAGCATCACGTGGTTAAAGAGGGTGCACAACGCGCAAGTCACCACCACAACGGTTACCACGGCGGGGAATAGGCGGCGAATGCGGCGGATCCAGAAGCTCTTGAGGTCGATACGGCCGGTCTTGGCTACTTCGTTGAGCAGCAGACGCGTGATCAGATAGCCCGAAAGCACAAAGAAAATCGTGACGCCGAGCAAGCCACCTTGCGCCCAGGTGAGGTTGAGGTGGTAGAGCACCACCGCGACAACGGCGAGCGTGCGTAGGCCGTCGAGGGCGGGGATATAACGGGACTTGGGGCGAGCGGGCGTCTGCTGGTCGGCAGCCGATGAGCAGACGCCGTCGTTGGCGCTGGCGTGCGCGGACTTGCTGGAGGGCGCGGACGTACGACGTGAGTCCGCGCCACGGTGTGCCTCGTTGGTGCGGCGTTTGCCCTGTGGACGTTCGTGCGGAGTCTGCGCCTGGGCCGTGCGGCGTCGGCCGCGTGAGCTCGATTGCGGGAGTTGTTCCATAAAAAATCATCCAATGACGAGAATAATCAGCACGTATTCATTGTAGCCGCCTGCTCCTGTGAATGCTTGCTGCTGGCGCAACCTCAAGCGCGTGTCCACATCAAAGTGAACTAAAGTTATAGAAGCGTGAGAGCGCGTGAACGACGGTCGACGGTGGGTGCAAAGCCCGCAGACGAGGAGGTTTCCATGGCAGATAACGGCATTGTCGCGGTGTTCGGCAGTATGAACATGGACCTTTCGGTGGCGTGCGAGCGCATGCCGCGTGCGGGCGAGACCGTCGGCGGCAGCGGGTTTATCACCAACGCTGGTGGCAAAGGCGCCAACCAGGCCGTGGCAGCTGCGCGCATGGACGCGCGCACGTGCATGATCGGCGCGGTCGGGCGCGATGCGTTTGGCGATGCGCTGGTGGCGGGGCTTCAGGATGCCGGCGTGGGCGTTGAGTTCGTGGCGCGGCGCGACGAGGTGGAGACGGGCACGGCGACCATCATCCGCTGCGAGGGCGATAATCGTATCGTGCTGTCGCCGGGCGCCAACCATGCGCTTGCGGGAGAGGACGTTGCCCGCGCGCTGAGGCGTCTGGTGGCCGATGAGCTCGACCGCGATGCCTGCGGGCTTGCCCCTGCGGCCGGCAGCGTCTTTATCGCCCAGGGCGAATGCGACCTGATGGCGACGGCCGAGGCGCTTGTTTGCGCTCACGAGCTGGGGTTCTATACGGTCTTTAACCCCGCGCCGGCCTGCGCCCTGCCGGCGGGTGCGTGGCCTGCGATCGACCTGGTCTGTCCCAACGAGACCGAATGCCAGGCGCTGACGGGCATTCTGCCCGCAGATGACGCGAGTTGTGCCGAAGCGCTTAATGCCCTGCTCGCCAAGGGTGCCGGAGCTGCGGTCATCACGCTGGGCGGTGCCGGTTCGGTTACGCTCGGTGATGGCGGCGAGCTGCTGCGCATGCCGGCGCTTTCGAGCTCGGTGGTCGACACCACGGCGGCCGGCGATACGTTTATCGGCGCACTTGCAGCTGCCCGTCTGGAGGGCCTGCCGCTCTTTGAGTGCATGGCCGCGGGCGCTCGCGCCTCGGCGGTGACGGTGTCGCGCTTGGGTGCTCAGCAATCGATTCCCACGCGTGCCGAAGTTGAACATTGGTTTGGTTAAACGATAAAGACGGAGAAGCGGAGTAGAACAATGGCAACCAAGAAGCTGATCCTTGATCTGGATATGGGCGTGGACGATGCGATGGCCCTTGCCTATGCCATCGCGAGTCCCGAGGTGGAACTCGTGGGCATCACCACGTGTTTTGGCAACGTGCGCGTCGACCAGTCGGCGCACAACTGCCTGGCGGTGCTCGACCTGCTGGGTCGTCCCGAGGTGCCGGTGTACCTGGGCGCCGATCGTCCCATTAAGGCGACTGAGCCCTATACGCCGCCGGCGTCAACCACGCCGGCTTTTTTCAGCACCGGGTTCATCTCTACTGTCTCGGCCAGCGTCACTTCGCCGGCGCGGATGGCTTCCTCCAGCACGAATTCCACGGAGTTATTCTCCTGCGCGGCCTCGGCGGCCCGCTGGGCGGCCAGACGGGAAACGGTCAGCACCGTGCCCTCGGCAGGCTTCATCACCGCGCCGTAGGCGGTGGCGACACCCTCCTGCATGGCGGCGGCCAGCGCCGCACCGTCGGCCTCGGTCAGCCCCTTCAGGGACTTGGACATGCCCCGGAACAGCAGGGACAGGATCACGCCGGAGTTGCCCCGGGCGCCCCGCAGCAGACCGCGGGCCGTTACCTTGGCGGCGTCGTCGATGGTGGCGGGCTCCGCCTTTTTCAGCTCGGCGCAGGCGGTCTGGATGGTCAGGTACATATTGGTGCCCGTGTCGCCGTCCGGCACGGGGAACACATTCAGGTCGTTGATGGCCTGCTTTTGCCCGGCGATGCAGGCCGCGCCGAACAGCACCATTTCCTTGAACGCGGCGCCGTTGATCTTATCTATCATCTTGCTGTGATCCTCCCTTAGCTTTTACTGACGGAGTCCACGCAGACGTTTACGTCCCGTACCTCCACACCGGTGTTGCAGGTGACAACGTACTTGACCTC
>RKAY01000105.1 GCA_014846205.1 Collinsella aerofaciens
GTAAACGTGATTGAATTGTAGGCTAAAGGCCAAGCGGAGCGCCTAGCGCTCACGCGCGACGATGAGCTGATCCATCTCCTCAACATGCTCGCCAACCGAGCCCTTGATGCTCGAGAACTCAACGGAGTTGCACACCAAGATGGGAACCGTCACATCGTAGCCCTCGGCAGCAATTGCCTCGCGATCGAACTCGATGAGCACATCGCCCTTATGGACGATGTCACCCACTTGCGCATGCACGGTAAAGTGCTTGCCCTCGAGCTGAACAGTGTCCAAACCAACGTGGATGAGCACATCCAGGCCATCGACCGTGTTAAGCGCAACGGCGTGTCCCGTGGGAAAAATGGCCTCGACCTTCGCGTCAGCCGGCGCGATCACCCGCGTACCCGTGGGCTGAATGGCAACGCCCTGGCCCAAAAGGCCAGTGGCAAACGTCTGATCGTTTACCTCGGAGAGCGGAATGACGTCGCCCGAGATGGGAGCATCCAGCGTAAGGACTCGACCACGCATACCAAAAGACCTTAGGACTTTAGTGAACATGCTCCCCCTCGGACTTACCAATCAATCAAAATAGCCATAACAGTTTACCACTTGGCACCCGTTTTTGACCATTAGGGAAGTTCGCGCTTGACAACCTCGACGATGTCGTCGACGACGCGCTGGGTCAGCTCGTGCGTCTCCGCCTCGGCCATAACACGAACCAGCGGCTCGGTACCACTCGGGCGCACCAAGATGCGGCCGCGACCGTTGAGCTCCTTCTCGGCGGCAGCGACGGCGTCCCAAATGGGCTGGCAATCGTCCAGGCCGGCCTTGTTGTCGGAATGCACGTTGACGAGCACCTGCGGGTACTTCTTCATGATGCCGGCAAGGTCGGTGAGGGTGCGGCCGGTGCGCTTGAGCACGGCCAGCAGCTGCAGAGCCGTCACCAGACCGTCGCCGGTGGTGTTGTGCTCCAGGAAGATGATGTGGCCGGACTGCTCGCCGCCGATGACGGCACCGTCCTCAAGCATGCGCTCAAGAACATAGCGGTCGCCCACGGCAGTCTGCACCATCTCAAAACCCTGCTCCATCATGGCAATGGAGAAGCCCAGGTTGCACATAACGGTCGAGACGATCTCGGAGTTGGCGAGCTTGCCGCGAGCGGCCAGGTCGGAGCCGCAGATGGCCAGGATGTAGTCGCCATCGATCTCATTGCCCTCGCTGTCCACGAACAGCACGCGATCGGCGTCGCCGTCGTGGGCCAGGCCGATGTCGGCATGGGTGCGCAGCACGAGCTCGCGCAGGGGCTCAAGATGGGTGGAGCCGCACTCGACGTTAATGTCGGTGCCGCAATAATCGGTGTTGATGGCGTGGACCGTGGCGCCCAGACGCTGAAGCGCGGCAGGCGTGGTCTGGCAGGAAGCACCGTGACCGCAGTCGACGGCAACGACCAGGCCGTCGAGTTTAAGGCCGTCGAGGGTGCTGATAGCGTGATCGACATATGCCTTGCGGGCGTCCTTCATCTTGATGATGTGGCCCACGCCGGCACCGGTCGGCAGCGTGTCGGCAGCCATGGCCTCCTCGGACATGACCCAAGCGCTGATCTCTTCCTCGACAGCATCGGGAAGCTTCATGCCCTTGCGGCTAAAGAACTTGATGCCGTTGAACTCCGGCGGATTGTGCGAAGCGGAGATGACGATGCCGCCGTCGAGCTCGTTTTGGACGGTGAGCAGCGCCACGGCCGGCGTGGGGATAACGCCGCAGCAATGCGGACGGCCGCCCTCGGCCATAATGCCGGCGGTCAGAGCGCTTTCGAGCATGGTGCCCGAAAGGCGCGTGTCACGGCCGATGCAGATGTCCGGACCAAGAAACTTGGTCGCCGCGCGACCCAGGCGAAACGCGAGATCGCACGAAAGATCGGCGTTGGCGACGCCACGGACGCCATCGGTACCGAAGATGTTCTGGGGCATAGGATCGCTCCTTCCCAAGTGGGCAAAACGAAGCCGCCCACCCTAGTCGAAAAGAAAAGCGGGACCCACCGAGCAATCGGTAGGCCCCGCTTGTACATTGTATCTCGAAAGGAGATAAAACCTTAGCGCTTGGAGAACTGGGGAGCGCGGCGGGCCTTCTTGAGGCCGTACTTCTTGCGCTCGACCACGCGAGCATCGCGCGTAAGGAAACCGGCCTTCTTGAGGTCGGCACGGTAATCGCCAGCGTTCAGAAGAGCGCGAGCGATGCCCAGGCGCAGAGCGCCGGACTGACCGGAGATGCCGCCGCCATCGCACAGAGCGATAACGTCGAACTGACCGGCGGTGTCGGTCACCTTGAAGGGAGCAAGGGCGTTCTCAACGAGCTGATGACGGCCGAAATACTGCTCGGCGTCACGCTTGTTGATGGTCACCTTGCCGGTGCCGGGGACGAGACGGACGCGGGCGACGGCGTTCTTACGACGGCCGGTACCCTGGTAGACAACGGTGTTCTCAGCCATCTTTAAGCCTCCAGCTCAATCTTCGTGGGGTTCTGGGCAGCGTGCGGATGCTCGGCACCAGCGTAGACCTTAAGCTTGGTCATCTGGGCACGGCCGAGGGTGGTCTTGGGCAGCATGCCGCGAACGGCGCGCTCGATGACCTTCTCCGGGTGCTTCTCCATAGCCTGGCGGAAGCTCTCAGCCTTGAGGCCGCCGTTGTAGCCGCTGTGGCGATAATAGGTCTTCGTGTCGGCCTTGTTACCGGTAAGCTGGACCTTATCGGCGTTGATGACGACAACGAAGTCGCCGCAGTCGCTGTTGGGCGTGAACTGGGGCTTGTTCTTACCGCGCAGGATCATTGCGATCTGGGTGGCAAGACGGCCCAGGACAGCACCATCGGCGTCGACGAGAACCCAGTTGCGCTGGACCTCGCCCTGCTTGGCGTAGTGAGTCGATTTCGAAATCACTTAGACTCCTCCATGTACAGTACGTGTTGTTACAGAGATTCACGGGGCTCTGCAAGTAACCCGTCCATATTACCCCGCTCGTCGCCCGAGTCAACAGGTATTTTGACTCCGACCAGAGTTTCTGCACATGTCGTCCATGCCCGGTGCCTTCACGAAACAGGACCCAGAGATCCCTCGGCATGCGAATGGTTCTCTGGGCCCCTGTCTTTTGTCGCCTTTTGTGGGTCGGTCGTCTTAGCGCTCAACGAACTGCTGGATTTGCGCGAGCAAACGCTTTGCCTCCTGACGACCCTGGATATACAGATCGAGCAGCTTTGCCGGATCGTGTTCGACATGGCCGACCTCGACCGGCTTTTGCGGAGCCACGATCAGGGCACGGCCCTCGCGCTCGTACTTCCAAAGGTGCATGCGCTGGACGTTATAGCGGTCGTGGCGCGTCTCGATAGCCTCGAGCAGATAGGGATAGTCGCCATAGCGCGCACGCGCGGCCGGCATAAACTCGTAGGGCGCCTTTTCGTACGAGCGGTCCTGCGTGAGCACGACGACCGCGCGATCGTATCCGGCCTCTTCCAGCACGTGCTCGACAGGCACCGAATCTGCCACACCGCCGTCGACGTACTTGTGACCATCAATCTCGACCGGCGGCGTCACCAGCGGCAACGAGGTCGAGGCACGCACGCAATCGATATCGAGCATGGCGTTTTTGATGGGCAGGTAGGCAGCGGTGCCGAATAACATGTCCGTCGCGACAGCATACATTTCGATGGGGCTCGCGTCGAAGGTCTCGTTATCGAAGGGGTCTAGGCGATCCTGCACCTCGTTGAAAATAAAGTCGTAGCCGACGATGGAACCCGTGGACGCAAACGATGCGGCGCCCATGAAGCGATTGTCGTTGCAGAAAGCCAGATTGATGCGGTTGGCACGGCCGATCTGGTGCGACTTGTAGTTCACGCCGTTGAGAGCGCCGGCCGATACGCCATATACCGCCGGAATCTCGACGCCGGCCTCCATGAGAACGTCGAGCACGCCTGCGGTAAACTGCCCGCGAAAACTACCGCCCTCCAGGACGAGCGCGACCTTGCCAGCATTTTTCGCCTTATCTTCTACAGTCATGATGACCTCCTGCCGTTGCGTTTTGGCTTTCTTCTACCCAGTTTTGCAGAGGAGAGCGCGCAGGTTTTGGAGTTGAGAAGGACGGGGCGGTCGGCGGGAAAGTGCGTCCCAGTCTGAGCGCCGATTCCGCGACACAGCTTCCGTAGATAAAAGCACGCCCTGCAGTAGAGTTCGATTCTCCGCGGTTTGGGGAATCCGTTGATGGGTTGAGGCCGGGGCAAGGCGCCCGATCGGCATCGCATCGATATAGGGCTGAAGCTTTGCGCGGAGAATCCGCGTATTTGCTTCGCAAATACGCACCGGCTTCGGCCGCCTGCCGGCGTCCTCGCCCGCTCGCTACAAACGCTTCGCGTTTGCTTAACGCTCGCGCCCTGCACAGAGTTCGATTCTCCGCGGTATCTGTAAGTAATAAAAAAGCAGGTAGAGACACTTCTCTACCTGCCTGTAACTATTGGTGGAGGCGCGGAGAATCGAACTCCGGTCCACGAAAGCCCCCTGATTGGCATCTCCAAGCTCAGTCGCTGGTTTTGTCTCGGACGCTTTGCGCGCAGCGACACGCTCGCGGCGTCCTAACCGGTTCGGTCTTAGCCTGCGCCATACCGATTACGTGCGCAGGAGCATTCCCCTAAAATGACGTCGCGCCGGTGTCGGGGAAATCACCGGGTTGACGCGCCGCTATAAACTAAGCAGCGAGAGCCATAGGCTCAAAAGAAGAGTTGTTGTCAATTCAATTTGACGGTACCCCTGTTTAACGAGGCGAGGAGACCTCGGCTTGCTTCCTCTCTCAGAGCTATCGTGTCGAAACCAGTCGCCCCCGAATGTCGGGAAAGTCTGGATGGCATCGGGCCTGCAAACACCCGATAGCCGTCGACTTTTCAAGGAACACGCGAGGTGAGCCCCGCTCGTGGATAGCTATCTTACCACGTTCTAGAGGCAGACAGCTGCTCTATGCACGAGCTGTGAAGACCCTAATGTGCACCATACTTCGCACTTTTGCTACCGATCGCGTCACGTATATTTTCGCCAAGCAACATTGACCCGTCGAAAGGACCGTTATGGATACCAAGCAGCAACTCGTCAATGCCCTCGCAGGCCTTGGCTCAACCATTACCGAAGCTATGGATGTCATCGAAGGCTTTGTCCCCTGCGGACATCCCGCTCTCACGGTATCGAACGCACTCGTCGCGCTGGACGCTGACGATGATGCAGCTCTCGCCCAGCAGCTTGAGACCGTCGAGGGCTTTATCGACCACGTGAGTGAGAACCGAGGCGTGTCCGCCTATCACGGCATCGAGGTCGAGCTCGCAGGCCCCAAAGCCGATCTGCTCGCAGCAATCCGCGAGGTAGGCGCCCTTATGCAGACCGCAGGCGTCAAGAACACCCAGGTCAACGAGTGGGTCTACCGCAGTCTGGCAGCACTCGACGGCTCCGACGAAAAGGCGGCCGAGCAGCTCGCAGAAAGTTCCGCCATCAAGGCCGAGCTTTTGTAAATAGCAGACGCGGGCCCCTTGGCGCATCGTCGTCCAAGAGGCCCGCAAACAGTTTGCGTCAACCGATAGCCGCGCGGCCGCGTTCGGCCAAAGCCAGAATCGGCATCATTTGGCGCGGGGTCTTTGCTGCAAGATCGGCATGTTCGAGCAGCTTGCGATCGTTAGTCACCAAGTAATCGACCTGCGCACGCTTGCACGCGGCGAGCACCAAGTTGTCTTCGTAATCGCGATGGAGCGCTAAGTATTTGTCGGCCAGCCAAAGGTCCGACGCATCTGCACCCACGGCCGTGGCGTTTTCGATCATGTTCCGAACAAACGCCAACGCCGCATCGCCAATTGCGCGGGCAGATGCCTCATCGAGCGCTCCCCCGCTGGCAAGAACGCTATGCTTCAGTTCGTGCTGTACAACATACAGTACGTCCTTGGCGATATGCACCGGAAAGAGCAACGTTGCGCCCGATTCCGCCGCCTGCCCAATAAACGCACGCGCGGCAAACGACTCGGCATGGTCGACGCAAAACGAATCAACCCATACGTTGGCATCCACCATTATTTTGAGGGGAGCCCCGCTCACAGGATCATCCCCTTTTGGCGATAGTGCTCGTCCATGGTTTCGGAATAGATTGTGTCCCAATCGCGATCGTCGGATACGGGCGACGTAACGATGCCCAGGTCCGCGTAAAGCTGATCCGCCGCCGCCCATGATGCGGCGAACGGAGTATCGTGCGCGACGGTCTGTTGCCGGCCATCAACGGCAGACAGCACTTCCTCACACTGCCCACCACCCTGTGCGACCTTGGCCACAACCTTTTTGATGAGCTCGGGCAGCGAGGCGCCCGAAAGCCGCAACGCTTCCTCCGCATGGTCCTTGACCTGGCGATCTACGCGAACGTTCACCTGCGCCATGCCGCTAACAGCACCCACGTTGATCCCGCTCCCTTCAATTGCTAGCACCGCTAGCAACACTATATAGAGAAGCTAGCAAATGGTCAAACGCAAAAGGCCTGCGCCCAGACGACACCGATGCCGTCTGGGCGCAGGCCAGATAACGTGGGCGAACACGTCTGCTAACGCAGGTAAGCCTTTGCGTTGCTCAGGCTGTAGGCAATCGTCGAGCCGTTGTGCAGCAGCGACGACGCCTGCGGGGTAATCGTGCCGGTAATGCCCAGTGCCAAGAGTGCTGAGTTGGTGAGCATCACCTTAGAATAGGAACTCGTCAGACGATCAATGAGGCCCTGGCTCATGCGGCGCAGGCGCACGATTGCGGCGAGATCCGTGTCGGCCAGGATGATATCGGCGACCTCCTTGGCGATGTCGCTTCCGCCACCCATCGCCAAGCCCACGTCGGCCAAACCGAGCGCCGGCGAATCGTTAACGCCGTCGCCCACCATGGCAACATGGCGCCCCTCGCCCTTAATGCGCTCCACATACGCATACTTGTCCTCGGGCAGCAGCTCGGCCTTAAACTCGTCGACACCCGCCTCGCGCGCAATGCGCTCGGCCGTGCGCTCCGAATCGCCCGTGAGCATGACCACGTGCTTGACGCCCAGCGCATGCAGGTCGGCGATGGCCTCGCGGACCCCGGGCTTGAGCGGGTCCTCGATGCCGAGCACGCCCACGACCGTGCCGTCGACCGCCAGGTACAGCGGCGACAGGCCCTGCATCTGGGACTCGATGCGCTCCTTGATGTCGGATTCGAGCTGTGCGCCCTCGTCCTCAAATACAAAATGCGCCGAACCGATGATGGCGCGACGCCCTTCAATGGACGAAGCAATACCATGCGCCACGATGTACTCGACGGCGGCATGGCGCTCGCGGTGCTCGAGCCCGCGCTCGCGTGCCGCATTGACCACGGCGCGCGCCACCGGATGCGGGAAATGCTCCTCCAGGCAAGCGGAAAGGCGCAGGACCTCGTCCTCGCTCCAACCATCGGTGGTGAGCACGCAGGCAAGGCGCGGCTGCGCCTCGGTAAGCGTGCCGGTCTTATCAAACACAATGGTGTCGGCCTTGGCAAACGACTCAAAGTACTTGGCGCCTTTGACCATGACGCCCATCTTGGCAGCGTCGCTCATGGCAGTCATGACGGCGACGGAACCCGTGAGCTTGAGTGCGCACGAGTAGTCGACCATCAGCGCCGCCGAGGTCTTGATGAGGCTGCGGGTGGTAAGCGCAACAAGGCCCGCGAGCAGGAAGTTCCACGGGACGATCTTGTTGGCAAGGTCTTCCATGTGCGACTGGCCCTCGGACTTGAGCGAGTCGGCCGTCTGCACGAGCGAGACGATTGAGCGCAGCTTGGTCTGCGCCGTGTTGGCGCGCACGCGCACCAAGATGCTGCCGTCTTCCACGACGGTACCGGCGAACACGTCGTCGCCCACGCTGCGCTCGACGGCAAGCGGCTCGCCGGTCAGGGTCGCCTGGTTGACCATAGCGCTCCCCTGCTCGACCACGCCGTCGATACAGATGGACATGCCGGTGCGCACGGCCACCAAGTCGCCGGGCTCAAGCTCGGTCGCGGCAACGCTCACCTCGGTGTCGCCGACAACCTTTTGCGCCTTGTCGGGCACATCGAGCAGCGAGTTGATGAGCTCGTTTTCGCTCATGGCGCGGGTGTAGTCCTCGAGCAATTCGCCCACGTTGAGCAGGAACATCGTCTGGCCCGCGGTGTCGACATCACGCTTGACGAACGAAATGCCGATGGCCGAAGCGTCGAGCACAGGAACGGTCAGGCGCGGCTGCGCCAGCTCATGAAGGGCAGCGCGCAAAAATGCCATGTAACCGGCCACGACAAACACCGCACGCAGGGGCGTGGGCAAAAACCAGCGACGTGCGTAATGGGCACCGACGAGTGTCGCCAGGTCCATTACGAGTTTGTGCTTGCGTGGCTCAAGCTGCATCACGTAACCCGTCTTTGCGTCGGCAATGGCCTGGGCGTCGAGCGCACCGACGGCGGCCAGCACGGCATCGCGGCGAGGCTCGTCATATTCGAGCGCCAACTGGCCAATACGGCCGTAGACGCGCACCTTGTGCACGCCGTCGATATCGCCGCTGAGCTTTAGAAGTGCATCGAGATCGCTCTCTGGCACAGGACCCGCCAACTGGAGGCGGGTCCTGCCGGGGATCTCGCTGATAATCGAGAATCTCATTGTTTGTGCCTGGGAGCGTTACTCGGCTGCCTCGTCAGCAGCGGCCTCGCTCTGGGTGATGTAAGCAGCCTCGGCAACCATGTCGTCGACATTAGCCTTGGCCTGCTCGACCATGTCCTGGTAGCCGTTCTTGATGCGCATGCCGCACGCGATACCCTGCACGCAGGCATTCTTGACCGGAGCGCTGGTAAGCAGCTTGATGCCAGCCGTACCAAGCAGAAAACCGCCACCGACAAGCAGGGTGTTAAACGTCGACTTCTTCATGTTGCTTCTCCCTTTTGCCGCATTGGACGCGGCATGGTGCTTCAGCACCCGAGTAAACAAGTTTGCTCGAGCACGCTTTTGAAATATCTCAATTTTATCTAACTATCTAGGTCAGCCATGGCTAACCTTTTGAAAATTAGCGATGCGGAGTAACCGATTGTCAATGTGAGAAAGGGACTGTCCCTTTGCCCCTTCTTACAACTGCCAGGCAGCCGCTTCCTTTTGCAGCGCAACCATGCGGGCGAATTCTCCGCCTGCCGCCTTGAGCTGCGCCGGAGTGCCCTGTTCAGCAACCACACCATCCTTGAGCACAACGATCTTATCGGCATTTTCTACCGTGCGCATACGGTGGGCGATCACGATAACTGTCTTGCCTGCGAGCAGGCGGGAGAGCGCCTGCTGCACCACGGTCTCGTTCTCCACATCCAAACTCGCCGTCGCCTCGTCCAGCAACACAATCGGCGCATCTTTGAGCAGCGCGCGGGCGATGGAGATGCGCTGGCGCTCGCCGCCGGACAGCTTGGAGCCGTTCTCGCCAATCATAGTGTCATAGCCCTGCGGCATGCGGCTCACAAACTCGTCGCAGTTGGCGGCACGCGCGGCAGCAAGCACTTCCTCATCGGTGGCATCGCGACGACCAAGACGGATGTTTCCCATCACCGTGTCGTCAAAAAGCAGCACGTCTTGGAACACAATGGCGTAGTCGCGCAGCAGCACCTCGGGATCAACGCTCGCAACATCCACACCACCCACGGTGACCGTGCCTGCAGTGGCATCCCAAAAACGCGCGGCCAGGCGGCTCACCGTAGACTTACCGGAACCCGAAGGACCGACCAGTGCCGTAACTTCGCCTTCCTTGGCGGTAAAGCTCACATCGGTAAGAACTTTCTCGCCGGCGCGGCCGTCCTCGCCCGCACCATAGCCAAATGCCACGTGATCGAACACCACGTCATGGCCTACGGGCTCAAACTGCTCGCCGCCCCGCGCCATGGGCTCTTCCATGATGGAGCGCATGCGCTTGGCCGACGACTCGGCGGCAAACAGCTCGGACATTAACATTAACGCCTGATCAAAGGGCGCATAGATGCGGCTCACCATAAGCAGGAAGGCAAACATCACCAAAAAGTCGACCTGGCCGGAGGCAACCATCGCGGCGCCCGTGACCAGCGTGGTGGCAATGCCCAGACGCAGGATGACAAAAGCGGAGTTGACCAAAAGCCCGTTGGCGAGCTCGCCTTTGGTGGTCTCGCGCTCCTCGGCATCGATCACGGCGTTGAGCCCCTCAAGATAATGGGCCTCCTGGTTGGTGGCGCGGATCTCGCGCACACAGTCGAGCGTCTCCTGGATCGCCTCGGTGACCTTGACCTTCTCGGCGCGCACGCGGTCGAACACCGGGGTCATGGGGCCGCGTGTCAGATACAGCACGGCAAAGGCCACGGGAACGCTCCAAAACGCCGCGATCGCCAGCTGCCAGCAAAAGAACAGCGATGCCACGAACACAATGGCGCTTGCGATGATGGCGCCCCAGAGTTCTCCCAGCACATGGCTGTAGGCGTGCTCCATGGCCTGGACGTCACCCATGATGGTCTCGGTTAAATCGGCCAGATCACGACGACCAAAAAACGACAGCGGCAGTTTGCGCAAGCGCTCGGCAATCTCCATACGCTGCTTGCCGCACTCCTCGTAAAAGATGCAGTACGTGTAGTAGTACTGTTGCCAGTTAGAGGCAAAGAGCAGCGCAAAGAAGATAACGAGACCGACCACAATTGGCAGGGCATCCGGCAGGTCGGCGCCGGTGGCGAGATGTTCGACAAAGCCGGCCATGACCAGGAACAAAAAGCCCATGCCGGCCATGGAAATAAGATTGGTAAGCGTGGTCCAGAAAATGCCGCGTTTTACGCCGGCGACGCCTTTATCGGATAGGAAATACTTCTTTTGGAATGAGGCGAACATTTAGGCCTCGCCTCCCTTCGTGACGGCGGCATCCGCGGTCGCTGCAGTGATTTTCCAGCTCGCGGCCTGTTCGTATTCGGCCCACATCTTGGCATACAGACCCTTTTGGGACAGCAACTCGGCATGGGTACCCGACTCCTGCACGCTGCCCTGGTTGAGCACCACGATTTGGTCTGCGCCCACCACAGTCGAGAGTCGGTGCGCGATCATAATGACCGTGCGACCCGCCGCCAGCTTGCTAAAGGCGCGCTGAATGAGCGCCTCATTCTCGGGGTCGGCAAACGCCGTGGCCTCGTCGAGCACCACGATGGGCGCATCCTTAAGAATTGCGCGGGCGAGCGCCACGCGCTGGACCTCGCCGCCCGAAAGATACGCCCCGCCAGCGCCGAGCATGGTGTCGATGCCCTGCGGAAGCTTGGCCACGATATCGTCGCACTGGGCCGCGGAGAGGGCCGCACGCACCTCGTCATCAGTTGCTGCAGGTTTTGAGGCACGCACGTTATCGGCAAGTGTCTGCCGGAACAGCTGGTTGGTCTGGAACACGAAGGCAACCTGGTCCATAAGCTCGTGGGGATCCATATCGCGAACGTCCACACCGCCTACGAGCACTCGACCCGAAGAGACATCCCAAAAACGAGGAATCAGGCTTGCGCAGGTTGACTTGCCGCCGCCTGAGGGACCCACCAGGGCGAGAGTGCTACCTGCTGAAACGCTGAAACTCACATGGTTGACGGCAGGCGCTTCGGCACCCTCGTAGGTAAAGCTCACGTCCTCAAATCGCACGTCGCCGCCGGCAGGGTGCTTGGGCTGGGCAGGCACGGAGAGCTGTTTGGAATCCATGACGCTTCGAATACGAGCCAGCGAATCGGCACTCATCTGAGACGCTTCGCCCACAAACATGAGCTTAGTCATGGCCGTCGGCACCACGGCCGAAAATATCGCGTAGAACGTGAAGTTGACCATAAAGTGCGCGAAGTCCGTCTCGCCCGGCGCCAACAGCAACGCCACGGGCAAAAGAAATGCCACAAGGCCATTGAGCGCGGTGAGGTTGAGCACCTGCGGACCTCGGCAGAACGTGCCCGCATAGCTTTGCGCCATGTCGGCGTATTCGGCGATCGCGTCGTGGAACGCCTTAAATGAGTAGACCGTCTGCTGAAATACCTTGACCACGGGAATGCCGCGTACGTATTCGGTACCGGTCTTGTTCATCTTAACCAGCGCGCCCATGTAGGCTTTCATAAACTTGCCGCCCTTGCCGCTCATCATGGTGGCCATGGCGCCAAACGAAACGGCGACCGAGATGAGGCATGCCGCGCCCAAGCGCCAATCGAGGGCGAAAAGCAGCACGAGCAAGCCCACGACCATGGCGGTGGCGCCGGCAATATCGGGTAGCATGTGCGCGAGCAGCGTCTCGGTGGAGGCGGCGCATCCGTCTACGATACGGCGCAGCTCACCGGTGGCGTGCGTGTCAAAGTAGCCAAGCGGCAGCTTAAGCAGGTGCTCGCTCGTAGTCTTGCGGATATTGGACGCACAGCGAAACGCAGACAGATGCGTGCACATGAGCCCCGCGAAATAGACCACGATGCTCGCCAGGGCAAAACCCACGGCCCACCAGCCATACGTCGCGATGCCCGTGGCCTCGCTCCAGTTAGGTGCCACGGCGATCAGATCGCGCGCGACAAGCCAAATGCACACGAACGGGCCAAAGCTCAGCAGCTGCGAGAGCGCCGAGAGCGCCATGCCCAAATACGTTAGGAATTTGCGGTCACCGGCATACGCGAGCAACTCGCCGATACCTCCACCTTCCCTTTTTGATCCCTTTGCCATGAGATTCCTTTCTAACGGCTTGAGAGTTAACCGTAATCAACTTATCATTGATGTGTTAGCCATGGCTCACAATCAAGCCAGGCGTGGACGTTTCTGCAAAGGAAAGGGACGCTTTTGCAAATACGGCGGGCAGCGACCGACATAACCGAGCTCTACGCACCGCAGTTTGAGCAGTTTGGCCTGGAGCTTACCGGCAAGGGCGCCGTCTTTACCGGCGAGGTGGCAAACGACCGGGCGCACGGCCGCGCATGGATCATGCCCCTCTCCCCCACCTGCATCGTCATGGAGCATTTCATTACCCCGACGCACGATATGTACCTGGCCGAATACACACCCGAGCCGTACGCCTGCGTGAGCGAGGTCAGCGCGCCCACACTTATATGCATGCCCGAGACTGGCATAACGCCTGCGAACCTCAAACCTTTGCATGGACCGTGGCCAAACAATGCCGTGTGCAGCTTTATCCAAGATAACTGTGGCGAGGAGTTAAGCCCGCTGTTTGCAGGGCAGCTTTATCACTCGCGCTCGGTGCTCTTTTTGCCCGGGTATTTTGACGAGCTGGAGCATCGGTATCCCACTGAGTTCGCGGGGGTCTTTGAGGCGTTTGCCGAGTCATGGCACGAGGAGGCGACGTCTGCCATCTGCCACACGCTGCGCCGGATTAACGAGGAACGCGCCCGCACCGTTGGCGGACGCGTCTATATGCAAGGCATCGTGGAGACCATGGTCGCGGAGCTCGCCTGTTCGCGCGCGGCCCACAAGCAGGCGCGGCAGGCGGCAGACACACGCGTCAGCATAACCATTGCCGAAGAAGCGACGGCAATGATTGAGCGTGCGCTCGACAAAGGCAGACGTGTGGGTATCAACGAGGTGGCCGAGAGGCTCTACACAAGCCGCTCCAAACTATGCGCCACCTTTAAGGCCCAAACTGGCGAGTCCCTGGGCGCCTACATTCGCAGACGCCGTATGGAGCGAGCGCAGGACCTTTTGGCCGATAGCTCGCTCACGATAGCGCAGGTCGCAGAGCGTCTAGGCTACCCTCAGCAGGCCGCCTTCGCCCAAGCATTCAGACAATACACCAGCACCACCCCCACCACCTGGCGCTCCCAACATATATAAAGAATGAGGGCGCCAACGGCGCCCTCATTCACCAAATTCTATTCAGCCCCACCTGACCCGAACGGCCGAGTCGTTGCAGAACCCGGGAGCCCCGGCAGGGCGGGTGCTTGCTCAAAATGAGTTCCGCACGCAAAGAAGGCCACTTAATGTGGCCTTCGTCTTGCGCAGGACTGTTCGAAATTTTGAGGAAGCACCCGCCCTGCCGGGGCTCCCGGGTTCCCGCTTACGAGAGCGACGTTCTCAGCAACTCGTTGAAGAGCTTCGGGTTACCCTTGCCGCGGCTCGCCTTCATGCACTGGCCCACCAAAAAGCCGATGACCTTCTGGTTGCCGTCACGATACTGCTGCGCCTGATCGGCACAGTTTGCCAGCACCTCGTCCACGATCGGCTGCAGCGCGCCGGCATCGCTTACCTGACGCATGCCGCGCTCGTCGACGATCTTGTTGGGATCGTCACCGGTCTGGGCCATGGCCTCAAAGACCTCGTGCGCCTGGTTGGAGCTGATGGCATCGGTCGCCAGCAGCTTGGCCAGCGCTGCCACCTGAGCCGGCGCAATGCCGGACTCGGCGAGCGACACACCCGCGCCCTTAAGGTAGGCGATCATCTCGTTCACCAGCAGGTTTGCGACCGTCTGGGCCTCCTTGCCAGCCATACCGGCAGCGGCCGCCTCAAAGAACTCGGCAAACTCGGGGTCGCCGGCAATCTGCTCGGCATCGGCCGCCTTAATGCCAAAGTCGGCCTCAAAACGGGCGCGCTTGGCATCGGGCAGCTCGGGAATCTCGCCACGGCAGCGGTCGATGAACTCGTCGTCCAGGTCAAACGGCGCCAGATCGGGATCGGGGAACAGGCGATAGTCGTCGGCCGTCTCCTTCACACGCATGACCACGGTGCGCTTGCGGCTGGGCTCCCAGTGGCGGGTCTCCTGATAGATGATGCCGCCCTCCTCGAGCACCTCGGCCTGGCGGCAGATCTCGTAGGCAAGGCCGTCGTGCAGACTCTTAAACGAGTTAAGGTTCTTGAGCTCGGTCTTGGTGCCCAGCTTGGTCTCACCGCGGCGGCGCAGCGACACGTTGCCGTCGCAGCGCATGGAACCCTTCTCCATGGAGCAATCGGAAATGCCCAGCGTCACAAAGATGCGACGGAGCTTCTCCATAAACAGGCGCGCTTCCTCGGGCGTACGCAGGTCGGGCTCAGTCACGAGCTCAATCAAAGGCGTGCCGCAGCGGTTGTAGTCGACGAGCGACTCGGCCGCAGCGGTGATGCGGCCCTCGGCACCGCCCACGTGGACCATCTTGGCGGCGTCCTCCTCCATGTGGATGCGCAGGATGCGAATGGGCACCGTGTAGGAACCGTCCTCGCGACGCTCGGGCATCTGCAGGTTGGACGCGTCATAGCTAGCCAGATGGCCGGCACGCTGATTGCCTTCGCGCATGGTCGACGTCATGGACGTGGACAGGCCCTCGGCGTTGGCCGAAGCGCTCGCCAGGCTCTGGGCCTCGGCCTCGCCAAACGCGCAGTCGGGGCGCTCGGCGGCACCGCGACCGGTCACGTCCAGATCCAGGTGACCGTACATGGCAAAGGCGACCGGACCCTGCGTGGTCTGGAAGTTCTTGGCCATATCGGGATAGAAGTAGTGCTTGCGGTAGAACATCGAGTGGCGCTGAATCTCGCAGTTGGTGGCGAGACCGGCCTTGACGATGCTCTCGATGGCGCGCTTGTTGGGCACCGGCAGCGCACCGGGCAGGCCCAGGCACACCGGGCACACGTTGGCGTTGGGCTCGTCATCGTGGCTGAGCTTGCAGTTGCAGAACATCTTGGTATCGAGTGCGGTGAGCTCGGTATGGATCTCCAGGCCGATCACGGCCTCCCAATCCTGCAGGACCTCGGAAAGCTCCTTCATTACAGCTCGCCTCCCTTCCCGGCAAAATCGGGCGCGACGGAAAGCGCGGGCGCACCCGTGGCGGCATCGGCAAAGCCGCGCTCCAGGGCGCGGGCAAACGTGAGCAGTTGACGGTCCCTAAAGGCAGGTCCCACCAGCTGGGCAGAAACGGGCAGCTGAGTATCCTCGCCCAGGCCCAGCGGCACCGAGATACCACCGTTGCCGCAAATGTTGAGCGAGATGGTGTACAGGTCGGAGAGGTACATCTGCGTGGGGTCGCTAATCTCGCCAAACTTAAAGGCCGTGCGGGGCGAGGCGGGCATGAGGATGGTGTCCACCTTGGCATACGCGGCGTCGTAGTCCTGCGTGATGAGCGTGCGGGCCTTTTGCGCAGCGTAGTAGTACTTGTCGTACACGCCCGAGCTCAGCAGGTAGGCGCCGAGCATCTGACGGCGCTTGGCCTCGGCGCCAAAGCCGTGGGCACGGCTGAGCGAGCTCTGGTCGGACAGGTTGGCGCAGCCCTCTTCCTGATAGCCGTAGCGAATGCCATCGAAGCGGGCCAGGTTGGAGAACGCTTCGGCCGGGCCGATGACGTAGTAGGCAGCGATGGCGGCATCCAGGTGCGGCAGGTCGACCTCGACCAGCTCGGCACCCTGGTTCTGCAGTTCCTGGGCGGCGCGCTGAACAGCGGCCTTAACCTCGGGCGTCAGGCCCTCGGCCTCCATAAACGCGGGGATGATGCCCACACGCTTGCCCTCGATGCTGTCGTTGAGGTGCTCGGTAAAGTCGACGGCGCAATCTTGGCTGGTGCAGTCGTACGGATCGTGGCCCGCGCCGGTAAGCGCGTTCATGGCCAGCGCGACATCCTCGACCGTGCGGCCAAAGGGGCCCACCTGGTCGAGCGACGAGCCAAAGGCAACCACGCCGTAACGGCTCACGGCACCATACGTGGGCTTAAAGCCCACCACGCCGCACAGCGACGCCGGCTGGCGAATGGAGCCGCCGGTGTCCGAGCCCAGCGAGAGCGCGACCTCGCCCGCGGCGACAGCTGCAGCGGAGCCGCCTGAGGAGCCGCCGGGCACGCGCTCGGTATCCCAGGGGTTGTTGGTGCGGTGGAACGCCGAGCTCTCGGTGGAGCTGCCAAAGGCAAACTCGTCCATGTTTGCCTTGCCCATGGGCAGGCAGCCGGCATCGAGCATGCGCTGGACGCAGGTGGCGGTGTAGACGCTCTGGTAGTCCTCGAGCATATGGGAAGCGCAGGTAGTGCGCGTGCCCACGAGGTTCATGTTGTCCTTGATGGCCAGCGGCACGCCCGCGAGCGGGGGCAGCGGCTTGCCTGCGGCACGGTCGGCATCCACGCGCGCAGCGGCCTCGAGCGCGAGCTCGGGCGCCACCTGCAGGAATGCCTGGACCCCGCCCTCGCGCGCCTCGATGGCGGCAAGGGAGGCCTGGGCCACCTCGGTAGCGGTAAAGTCGCCGGCGGCAACGCCCGCGGCAATCTGGGCGGCGGTAAGGGAATCGAAGCTTAGCGCCATTACTCGCTCTCCCCCTCTCCCAAAATGGACGGCACGCGGAAGTAGCGGTCGCGCGCGCTGCCGGCGTTTTCGAGCGCAACGTCGAGCGGCAGGTCGCGCTCGGGCTCGCGCAGGTCATCGCCCATCACGTTGGACAGGCTTCCGATAGGATGGAACGTGGGCTCCACGTCGGGCAAGTCATATTGCAAGACGGGCTCGAGCATCTGGACGGCGTCGTTCATGTAGGACGTCATCTGGGTGAGCTCGTCATCGGTCAGTGCGATCTTTGCGTACTCGGCGATGCCGCGCACGTCTTTCTCGCTGAGTGCCATAGGCGCTCCCTTCCGCATAACAGATAAACTGCTCTAGTATACAAGGCAACGCCGCTTGGAGCAGGCGCTTTACCTAAATGCAGCGAAAACGTAACGAGGGCGGCGGTTGGCAGGCGGCGGGCCGGCGGTTCTGCAGTGAAACCGCACCGTCCAAAGCGAAAACCATCCCGCCCGCAACGAAAAGCATCACGCCCGCAACGTAAACCATCACAACATTCGACACTTTTCGCCAAAATCGAGATTTTCATCGAATGTTGTGATGGTTTGGAAGTCCCGACCACCACAAAGGTGCCTGTCCCCTTTGCGGTGGTTCTGGAGAATGTCTTATGCCGAGGCTTTGGCCTTGCGGCGTTTGCGGACCGCGTGGATCACGATGTCCAACAGCAACAGCACAATGGCCACGACCACGATGAGCACGGCAAACTCGCGCTTGCCCCAGTGGCGACCGGCCAGCGACTTTTGCTTGTCGACGTCCTTCTTGTTGTACTTGGTGCGCACGCAATGCACCAGCAGGCGATGGTCGTTCACGCCGTAGGGCGTGCAGGTGACGAGCGTCACCTTGTCGGCGCCAGGCTCGATGGTCAGTGACTCCATCTCCTCGGGCAGCACCACCTCGGAGTCCACCATCTTGTAGGCGAGCGTCTTGTTCATGGTGTGCAGCAGCACCAGGTCGCCGGGCTCCAGCGAGTGGATGTCGTCGAACATGCTCAGGTTGCGCATGCCCGAGTGCGCGGTGAGCACGCAATGCGTCGAGGCGCCGCCCACCGGCAGGCTCGTGCCCTCCAGGTGACCGACGCCAGCCATAAGGACTTCTTCGCTCGTACCGTGGTAGATGGGCATGCTCACGTCGATGGAGGGGATCTCGACCCAGCTCATCATGGGGTCGCGGTCAAAGATGAGCTGCTGGGCGTAGGGCTCGATCTGGTCGGCGGGAAGCTCGGTGGCCTCACCCGCCAGCTGTTCGTTAAAGGAGCGCGCCTGGAGCAGGATGCGTTCGCGCTCCTCGGCAGACAGCGCGTCCACGGTGCTGGACACCGTGCTGATCTGGTTGAACACGCCCGAGGCCTCGAGCCGGTCCAAGATCCACGGCCAGGTCATAAGGCCCACGCCAATAAGGATGATGACGATGGTGATGAGGCGGTCGGCCCAGCGCGGCAGCCGCTTGCGGCGGCGCCTGGACTTGGGCTGAGGTTTGGGCTGAGGGCTTGAGCCACCGTTGTCCGCGGCGTTATTGCTCTTCATATGTTTGGCGCCCTGCACCATCGCCGGTCACTCCTCTACAACTCAAGTTGTCTAAACAAATAATAGCCGATTAGCGAGCTCATGCGCCGGACAACGCAGCTAGACTGCACCGTCCGGGTCACGTAACCCCACTCAACCAATCAAGCCATATGTTGCTTTCATCGTCTCGAGCAACTGCGCCATCGTTACGCCCGCAACCCCGATCTGTTTTAGATTGACGTCGCCTACCTCACAATCTTTGACAAACGCAAGCATATCGTCCTTCAGTTCTCCGCCCAGGTCGACACCTTCCGACTCGCCGAGCAGCTGAGCAAGCCTCAGCGCATCGCGTTTATGCTTTTTTACCTTCTTCGAATCAACGTTCTCCCCCGCTTCCCTTCTGGCTTTTAGGTCGAGATATGCCTTCGCTTTGAACGGGACAATGTATTCCGTACCCAGGACCGAAACGCCGCCTACGGTCCGAATTCCCTGAAGAAACAAGCTGTAGTAAGCATCGTCCAACAAAATCGCCGACAGACTGCTTATGTTTTCATCAACGTAAATTGGCGCCACATCAATCCCCTCGCGACCCTTTAGAAAGTCGGGGCACTTCGCGAAGAGTTCGATCATATGGGGGTAACCCGGCCTCTTAGGCTCTGTAAACCGATAAAAACATGAGCCTTTACCTTCGCCCCAGCCGCAGCGGTAACCGCCATCACGCACCAAAGTCCATATAGCTTCTGCCGTCTGAGGCAACCGGTCATCGGCGACAATTACCACATCAAAATCGTGAGTCATCCTAAACGGAAGTCCCGCCTCCGCGAGCAAAATGTCGCATGCCGCGCCGCCGATAAGAGCATACGATCCTGCAGCTTCTTGCATATGCTGCTGAAATTCTTGGAGACCTTCTACAGCGCTTCTTGCCATGGATATTCCTTTCCAAACATGCGATCAACTTCGAGCTGAATTCGCTCATCGTCGATTGCCGCCAAAGATAGCGCAAGCGAAATGTCATCGACGCGGGAGGAGTCGACAAACACAGGCGCATAGCGCCACACTTGGATCATCGCCGTTTCGTTATCCGGCAACTCCCCGTCTGCGACTTCGAGGTCGCTCAGTTGACGCCATGCACTTCTTAAGACGGCCTTTTGTTCCATGCCCGGCGCAGCGAGCATCGAACGCGCAGCGAGCGCCGTCTCCCCGGCGTCAACAAGACAGTCGATCTGCAGCGTCTTCCTTGCAAAAAAGACCTTCGAGACAGGCGAGGAGAGCTCTGCCATGTGCTCGCTGAGCAGAAGATCAACGGCAACAGGGAACACGACGACACGTCGCTCGCGACGCTCGCGCCTCGCGAGCCCCCTGTCAACAAGCTCGGTTATGGCCTCACTCGCGCGGCTTGCCGAAATCCCAAGCGCGCGACAAAGGTCATAGGGACGATATGGCTCCTGGGCTGCTCCCCAGATTGCGGCAGCCTGCGCGTTGGGTGACATCTTGGTCGCGTGGTTGCGAAACCGGGCACCGCCCCTCTCCGTGCAGGCTGTGCCCATAAATGGAAGAAAAGCCTGTCTGCCTGGGCAGACAAAGGAAATCCCTTGTGCGATCAATGCCTTGCGCTGACGTGCATCGGCATCAGGAAACGAAACGACAACAGGAGTCTCCGCGCGCAAGGCTAGCTGACTATAGACTCTCTTAGCCTCGGGAAGCCCGACGCCAGTAGGCAAGCTTGCAAGCAAAAACGAAAAACCGCTTGCGTCAACAGCGCAGACTTCAATCGCCCGCAGATGCAGCGGCAAGCGTGCGGATCCAGGCCAAGTTTTGGTCTTGGCGGAGAGGCCTAGTGCTTCTTTTAAGTAGATTAGCGCTTCGTTCATTTCCATCGTTTTCGTTTGATTCCAGTTTATATTGGAATTATACATAATTTTCGGAATTAAAGAGATTTCGTTCGCGCCTAAGCCAGCATTTGAGTTTTCAAAATATCCCGGATCGGCGGGGCGATTCGGGATACAATGTCAATAGAAAACGACGCACCCCGCGTAAATGTTTGGGAGCGCGGGCGGCCTAGTTTTCAGCTTTTGTTAAATGCCCGGGATCCGACCCCCGGGCATTCTTATTTGCGCTTGTTGCGGCGCAAATGCCTTCTACCGTCCGCACCGCGCGTGCGCCTACGGACCTTAAACCGAACCTCATACGAGTCAAGAAACGCGATGACGAACGAGCCCACATCGGGCAATGGAGCCTGGCTGCGTTATCCAAAAAGAACGGGGCAGACTCCAGTGCGGAGCCTGCCCCGAAAAGAGAATGGCAAAGCAAGAACGTGGGTGGACGAGAAAAGTGTCCGCAAGTCTCATGGCCATCACATCCCACCTGCCAAAGGGATGGGTGAGCGAGCGTTACTCCTGCTCGGACTCCTCAGCCTGCTTACGGCTGCGGATGAGGTGCGCCACGCCAATGCACAGCACCGCGCCACCAGCGATCCAAGTGAAGGTCACGCCGTTAAGGCCGGTCAGCGGGAGGCCGGAGCCCTTCTTGTTCTGGATGGTGACGGGGATTTTGGTCGTGGTCACATTTTTATCAGTCTTAGGAGTGGCCATGCTGGAATTGGACGTCACATTGAGCTTTTTAAGCGTGCCGTCTGTATTGTATTCAGGCGCCACCGTGATTTCGAAGTCGGCAATGGTGTTGTAGCCCGCAGGTGTCTTGCTCTCAGAAATCAGATATGTGCCTGCAACAAGTCCGGGAATAGAGACCTTGTTGCCAGCCTCCGTAGTTTCAAACGTGTAAGCGTCATCTACGTCATTACTGAAGCTGCCGTCTT
>RKAY01000059.1 GCA_014846205.1 Collinsella aerofaciens
GCCCGCTTTTTTGACTCGCGCAGTGCCCTTGCGAAAACGAATCCGGCCGCCACAACGCAAAACGGGGCCCGCGCGCAGCGCAAACCCCGTCAAAAAAAGATAATTTCCGGTACCTAGTACTGCTCGATGCCCATGTAGCGACGAACCTCGGGGCTGTGGTCGAACACCTTGCCGCGCGCAGCGCGCAGCTCGCAGCTCATGTTGTAGAAGAAGATCGGCTCCAGGTACGAACGCACGCTGGCAGGTACCTCGCCCACGCCGTACTCAAGCGCGTCGAGCACCATGATCGTGTCGGTGTGCGTGTTGAGGAACGCGAGCGCGCGCTCCTCCATGGGGCGGCACTCGCCCGATCCGAGCTGCACAAAGTAGAACACGCCGGGCTCGGTGGCCTCGAACGGGCCGTGGAAGTACTCGCCAGAGTGGATGTAGCAGCAGTGCTGCCACTGCATCTCCATGAGCGAGCAGATGGCCATGGCATAGGTCTGGCTAAAGTTGGGGCCGGAGCCCAGGATATAGAAGAACTTGTGCTGCTGGCAGAGCTCGGCAAAGCGGGCGCCCAGCTCGGCGTTGACCTTCTCGCGGGCGGCGGGCAGCAGCGCATCCATCTGCTTGAGGCCCTCGTACATGTCGGCGAGTGCCTCGTAGCCTTCCTGCTGGTCGAGCAGCTCGGCGGCGATCAGGGCGCCGATGCCCTGAGGCACCTCGGCCTGCGACACGCCCTCACCCCAGGGGTAGACCCAGGTGGTCCACTTGCCGTTGTCAATCTTGGAGCCCTCGCAGTCGGTGAGGGCGACAACCTCGGCGCCAGCGGCCAGCGCCATCTCGCAGCCGTCGACGACCTCCTGCGTGCTGCCGCTGTGGCTGCAGGCGATGACGAGTGACTTCTCGCCAAGACTCTTGGGAGCCATCAGGCAAAACTCGCGTGCCGTGTAGACCGTCGAGGTAAACGTGGTGGCCTCGCGCTTGAGCAGCTCGTTGGCCGGCATCAGGTCGATCATCGAACCGCCACAAGCGATCCAAAAGACATTCTCAATCTTGCCCTTGCGCTCGATGATTTCCTGAACCAGATCATGTGCGTTCATCCTGATGTTCCTCCTTGTGGGGCGGCTTTGAACGACGACAGCTCGTAGCTGCTATCGTTCTATGTTGTTCTATTTATAGCACGCCGGCTGTCACGGTGGAAGCTATTGCGGCAAATTTGTTCCATGTTGTTCTATTCGTGGACGTTAGATGTCAAACACGTAGCGCGAGCCCACGATCTTTTGGCGTCCGAGCAGCAAGGGCCGCTCGTCCGCGTCGGTAAAGTACGCCTCCATATAGAAGAGCGGCTCGCCGACCGGCACCTCCAGCAGCGGGGCCGCCTGAGCGTCGGCAAGCGCAATCTCCACGGTGCAGGGGTCGGACTTGAGCGGTGCGCGACCCGAATGCTCGGCAACGAGCGCAAAGATGGAATTGTCCGCGAGGTCCTCGTCGCGCATCGTTTGCAGATACGGATGGTCGGCAAGCACAAAGGCGTTGTTCTCGAGCATGACGGGCACGCCATCGGCCGTGCGCACGCGCTCGACCACGATGAGCTCACAGCCGGGCTCCACGCCAAAAAATGCCGCGTCCTCGCGCGTCGCCGCAACCACCGTGCGCGACACCAGGCGCGCTCCGGCCACCATGTCGTTGGCGGCACAACCCTCGGTGAAGCTCTGGACGTCGCCCTTCTGGCGGATCTTGCGCTTGAGCTTGGGCGCACACACAAACGTGCCCCTCCCCTGCTGGCGGTTGAGATATCCCGCACGCGATAGCTCCTCGATGGCACGGCGCACGGTGATGCGGCCCACGCCGTAGGACTTCGCGAGCTCCATCTCGGAAGGAATGCGCGAGCCGGCCGCGTACACGCCGCGCGCGATCTCGCCCTTTAGGTCGTCCATGACCTGCTGGTATAGCGGCACGGCGGGCACGTCAGTACGGTCGGTCTTGCTATCGGTCGCCATCGTTACGCTCCATCCCGCGCATGCTCGGACTCAAACTCTTCAATCGCCGCCATAAACTGCTCGCCAAAGGCGTCGGCCTTTTTCTCGCCGATGCCGTTGACCTGGATAAGCTCGTCGCGCGTCTGAGGGCGCAGACGGCACAGGCCGCGCAGGGCCTTGTCGGAGAAGACCATGTACGGCGCCATCTCCAGCTCGGTCGAGATCTCCTTGCGCAGGGCGCGTAGGCGCTCGAACAGCTCGGCATCGTCACCCACGCGCGGGCGCTGATCCAGCTCGGCCTCCTCGCGCAGCAGGTCCACCGCCCGGCGGGCGCGGGCAGAGGCCTTGCGCTTGGACGCACGACGCTTAACGGTAAAGGCAAACGCCTCGTCCTCGACCTCGCCGGCGCGCGGGCCCAGGCCCACGACCGGATACTGCCCCTGCGAGGTGGCCAAATAACCGCGGCCACACAGCTGGCCGATGATGTCCTTGATGCGACCGACCGATTCGATCGACAGCTCACCGTAGCCGCGGTCCTCATCCAGATGCATCTGGCGAATGCGCTCGGTGTTGCCGCCGTGAAGCACATCGGCGATCAGCGACTTGCCAAAGCGCATGGGACGCGTGGCCACATAGCGCACGACGGCGCAGGCCATATCGGTGACGTCCTCGACCTCGAACTGCGTGAGGCAGTTGCTGCAGTTGCCGCAGCCCTCGGCCTCGTTCGTGGCGGCGGCGCCCGAACCAGCCGCGGCAGCATGCTCGGCCGCAGCCTCGTCGCCAAAGTAGCGCAGCATGTATTCGCGCAGGCAGCCGGTGGTATTGCAGTAGCCCTCCATCTGGCTGAGCAGACGATATCGATTCTGGAGCGCCCACGCGCGTTGCTCGTCGTCGAGCGCCTCGTCGGCAGCATCGCCGCGGTCGATCAGAAAGCGGCGCATGCGAAAATCGTTGCCGTTCCACAGCAGGTGGCAGCTTGCCGGGTCGCCGTCGCGACCGGCGCGGCCCGCCTCCTGGTAGTAGGCCTCGATGCTCTCGGGCACGTTGTTGTGGATCACATAGCGCACGTTGGGCTTGTCGATGCCCATGCCAAAGGCGTTGGTGGCAACCATCACCTGAATATCGTCGTCGATAAAGGCGCGCTGGCTTTGGCGGCGGGCGTCATTACCCATGCCGGCATGGTAGCGACCAACGCGAATGCCACTGGAGCCCAGCGCTTCGGCGAGCTCGCCCGCCAACGCATCGACCGCCTTGCGGGTCGAGCAATACACGATGCCGCTCTCGCTCGAATGCGCGATCACGTAGTCGCGCACCCAGGCGGTCTTGGCCTTGTCGCCCATCTCCTCGCAACCAAAGTAGAGGTTCTTGCGATCGAAGCCCGTCACCACCGTCGCCGGGTTTTGCAGGCCGAGCATCTGCTGGATATCGGCGCGCACGCGCTCAGTCGCCGTAGCGGTAAAAGCCGCCACGATGGGGCGCTGCGGCAGGGAATCGATGAACTCGCGAATCTGCAGGTAAGCGGGGCGGAAATCCTGGCCCCATTGGCTTACGCAGTGGGCCTCGTCAATGGCCACGAGCGGTACGCCAATGCCGGCGGAACCCGCGGCCTCCTGGGCAAAGGCCAAAAAGCGCGGCTCGAGCAGGCGCTCGGGCGCCACGTACATAAGCTGGTAGCGGCCCTCGCGCGCCCGTTTGAGCACGGTGTTTTGCTGGGCCGGAGTAAGACTGGAGTTGAGATAGCTGGGTCGCGCACCCGCCGCGAGCAACGCACGGGTCTGGTCCTCCATAAGCGACAGCAGCGGACTCACCACAAAGGTGATACCGGGCAGCATGAGCGCGGGCACCTGGTAGCAAATGGACTTGCCGGCGCCCGTGGGCATAACACCCAGCGCATCGCGACCGGCAAGGATCGCATCGACCATGCGGTCCTGTCCCGGGCGAAACGAGGTGTAGCCAAAATAGGCGCCGAGCGTGTCGAGCGCCATCTGCTGCATGCTATCGGTCATGGTTTCCTAACGTCCAAGTCATCTGCCGCCGATTATACGCCGCCACGCGGACCGGTGCCGCACGGCTGCCGGCCACGGGCGATGCAATCCGAAGGGAATGAGCGTGGATTTTCGGACACTTTCAGGATGAGCGTGGATAATCTCCCACTTTGAACCCGTCACCAAACCAAAAACGGGAGATTATCCACGCTCATTCTGCGGGTAGTCGTTGGGGACCTTCTTGAATGACCAGTCGTTTAAGAACGTCCCCAACGACTAATCTCTTGACAAACGCGGAAACGTCGCCGGTTGAGCATAAGTCAGCGAAAACGCCCCTAAGCGAGCAAGGTGACGTGAAAGAGGAGGGAAGCGTACTTCGGTACGCGACCGACGATTGAACGTCAGATTGCCGCTTAGGGGCGTTTGCAGCGTCGACCGGTCCGTCGTTCGTCAGAACGGCGGAACCAAAGGCGCAACTAGAGCTACATGACCATAACGTAGCGCGATCCCACGTAGTACTGCTTACCCATCAGAACCGGCTCGTCGTTGGGACCGGTAAAGCCGGCGCGCAGGTTGAGCAGCGGATCATGCGGGGCAATGCCCAGCTCGGCCGCCTGCTCGGCATTGGCGCGAACGGCCTCGACCGTACGGTAGCCAACCGAGACAATCGGCGTTCCGCCAACACGCTCGACCTCGGCAAAAATCGACTTGTCCTCAAGATCGGCCGTCAACAGCTCACGGTAGGCGTCAAACGGCACAAAGATGTTCTCCTCAAATATGGGCTCGCCGTCGGCCGTACGCACGCGCTTGATATGCAGCAGCAGCGCGTCCTTCTGCAAACCAAAGAACTCCATCTCGTTTTGGCGCGCCGGAACAATCTGGCGATCGACCACATGCGCACCGGCCTTCATGCCGTTGTTGGCACACAGCGCGGTAAACGTCTGCAGCGTCGAGGCGTGGAACTGGCGATTGATGTGCGGCGTGGAAACAAAGGTGCCGCGGCCCTGCTGCTTAACCAGGTAGCCATCGGAGCACAACTCCTCGACGGCGCGACGCACCGTAATTCGGCTCACGTCGTACTGCTCGGCTAGCTCAAGCTCGGACGGAATACGCTCCTTGGGTGCATAAACACCTTTCTCGATCGCATCCTTGATCTCGTCATAAATCTGCTGGTAAAGCGGTGCATTTTTGGGCGCAGGCATATCTAATCACTCTTATCGAAATATTGAAATAACTAATACGTATATAACGTCTAGTTTCATGTTACCTCATATTGATAAAACGATACACCACATACAGCAAATCCTTACTTGCCGTCGTCCTGCTGCAGGCTGTCTTGCTCGCTGAGGCGCGCCTGCCTGCTGGCCATGCGTGCGGGCTTGTCGGGATCGGGAACGGCCGTGGGCATGGGCTCGTCGACATGACCGCCCCACCAGCCGCCCACAAAGTTGAGCGTGTGGAACACATTGATCACGGCGCCGGGATCAATGTCGCACACCAGCTTGATAATGTCCTGGCTCTCGTAGGTCGAGACAACGGCATGCAGCAGGTACATCTTCTCGCGGCTGTATCCGCCAATGACCTCGGCACAGCTAATGCCATGCTGAAAATGGTCAACATAGGCGGTCATGACCTCGTCCGCCTTGTGCGTTGTGATCTGCAGCGTCACGCGGTCGTAGCGACGATAGAAACTGTCGATGGTCTTGGTCGAAATAAACTGGAACACGATGGAGTACGCCGCGTTGTCCCAGCCAAACATAAAGCCAAAGATCGCCAGGATAAAGCAGTTGAAACCAAAGATAACGCCCCAGATGGTCTTGCCCGTGTGGTTGGAGACCCACAGCGCGATAAAGTCGGTGCCGCCGGTGGATGCGCCGGACTTAAGCGCGATGGCAGCGCCCAGACCCGAGACCACGCCACCAAAAATGATGAGCATGATCTTGTCGCCCAAAAACGGCGCGAAGTGAAAGACGTTAAGGAACAGCGACGAGAGCATGACCTGTATCATCGAGAAGATGACGAAGCGCTTGCTAATGCCGCTCCAGCACAGGAGCGCCACGGGGATGTTGAGCGCGAGCATGCCGAGCGAGATGTCGATGTGAACGCCGCCCAGCGAGGTAACACGATCGAGCAGGACCGCGACGCCGGTGAGGCCGCTCGGAAGCAGGTCGGCGGGTTGAATGAACGCCTGGATCAGGAATGTCTGGAGAACGGCGGAAATTGTGACCGCCACGGCGGTGATGGCGCGGCGGACGATGGTGAGGCGGCCGAGCACGAGCACGCGGTCCGTGAGCTGGTCGATGGCGTTCGCCACGTAGGCTCCCTTCGAAGGCAGATGTAGTTGTAGGGCATGCCGGCGATTGTAGCATGGAGCGCGAGGAGGTGCTTCAATTCACCCTCTCTCGACAACCAAAACGGGCCAAAACAGGCCAGCAACCCCCACGACCAAAGGCCCAAAATCTAAGTGAGTAGACTATTCGCGACCTGTCGAGCACACCCAAAACAGCCACCTCTGTGACCTGCGGTTTTACTAAGGCAGAAACGCTTTGTGCTCGGCCTGCGCCAAAAAGTCTACTCACTTAGTCTGAGTCGAAGCCAAACGGGCCCAAATCGAAGCCAAATTAAGCCCATCCGCATCAAAAGACGCGTGAATCCGTACTTCTCGCGGTGGATTGACGCTACAAAGCGGCCAAAATGTCGGCCAGGTTGTCGATGATGGTGTCGGCGGCGGACTGGTCCAGGTTAACGCCCTCGTGCGGACGCAGCGCCAGGACGCGGGCGCCGGAGCGCTTGCCGGCTTCGATACCCAAAGGCGAGTCCTCGATAACCAAGCATTCGGCAGGCTCCACCCCCAGCGCCTCCATGGCGCGCAGGTATATCTCGGGATCGGGCTTAAACGCACTGCACTCGTGACCGCTGATGGTGTAGTCCAGCACGTCGGCGATACCGGCAATCTCTACCAGCTCGTCGATGAGCTCGCGGTAGGACGAGCTCGCGATGGCACACTTCACGCCGCGCTCATGCAGCTCGCGCATCACCGGCTCCGTCTGCTTGTTGAGCAGCTCGGCATACGGAACGGGATGGACCGGGCTGTAGACCTGCTTGTACTCCACGCGCAGACGCTCGCGCAGCTCAACATCGTCGGGCACCAGCGCCTCCCAAATGGCAGGCTCGTTAGACCCCGAAAGGTCGGGGATCTCGTCAAAGTGAAAACCCTTCTCTTCCATAAACGCCACGCGACGGCGGTTGTAGAACCACTCGGTATCGACCAGCACGCCGTCCATGTCAAACAGCACTGCCTTGATCATACGCATCTCCTTCCACCTGCCAAAAAGGGACAGGTTTATTTTGGTAGGTTTTATCTGGGGTATTGCGGCGTGGCGGGCACGCCCTCCCCAGAGCAAAAAAGGGGACGGGGCGCAAACCCCATCCCCTCTCAATCAACCCGTAAGGTCTACTTACTTGTGATTAGTAGGAAAGCTTCCACATGTAGCGACGCATGGTCAGCGGGTGCTGACGGGCCTCGGCGATCTGGTTGCCGTACTCGCGCATAACGGCGAGGTGCAGCAGCGGGTTGAAGTAGGTGATGACGCTCGCGGGCACGGCGTCAGCCAGGCCGTAGTCCTTGGAGTCGATCAGCGCGACCTTGGCGCCCATGCGCTCAAGGAAGGTGAGGGCGCGGGCGTCCATCGGACGGGTGGCGCCATCGGACATGAAGAAGACGTAGGGCTTACCCTCGGTGGAAACCTCGAACGGGCCGTGGAAGTACTCGCCGGTGTTGTAGGCGGCGGCGTCGATCCACTGCATCTCGGTGAACAGGAAGGCGGCGTGAGAATAAGCCATCTTCTCGGAGGCACCGGAAGCCATGAAGTAGATCATCTTGTCGTCCTTGAAGTCCTGAGCGAACTTCTTGGCGAGGCCCTTGCAGTGCTGAGCGGCGTTCTCGCAGAGATCGAAAACGTTGGTGAGGCCGGTGATCATGTCCTCGTAGTGGTCATAGCCCTCGGTCTGCTGAAGGATCTCGAGAGCAAGAGCGATGGCGTAGCCAGGCTTCTCGCACTTGGCAGCGTAGTTGGCGTGGAAGCCGTGGACGATGACGTGGTCGGCGTCGACGGTCAGAGCGGAGCCAGCCTTGTTGGTGAGGGAAACGACCGGGCAGTTGTGCTTCTTGGCGGTCTTGTTGGCCTCGACGGTCTCGGGCGTGGAGCCACCGAGGGAGCAGGTGATCACGAAGGTGTGCTCGTTGACCCAGGAAGGCGTGTCGTAGTTGAACTCGTTAGCGGTGAAGATCTGAACGTTCAGCTTGTCCGTGTTGTTGGCCAGGAAGTACTTGGCGGGGTAAAGGTCGGACATGGAGGCACCGCAGCCGACGAAGGCGACGCTGTGGATCTCGTGGTTGGACAGGACGTCAGCGACGATCTGCTTAGGGAGGTTAAGGTCGATCTCGTACATCTGACACATTCCTTTCGATTTTTGCGACGCCACATTGCCGGACGCACGCAGGGTTACCGTGATTTGGACCGAGTCGCCGGCCCGTTGAGGATGTGTCAAAGGGACTGTCCCTTTGACACATTTAGGGATGGAAGCCTGCCTGGGGTATGGGATGCCAGGCAGGCTCCCGGGGGAAAGCGGTTAGGCGCTTAGTCGCGACTAGGCCAGGATGCCGACCGCGGAAAGGGCGATGCCGCCCACGATGGCGATCACGAGAAGCCAACCGGTGTTGACGTTCTTCTTGATGAGCCAGTACATAAGGCCGGTGAGGCCAAGGGAGATCATCTGGGGCATCATGCCGTCCAGGATGTCCTGGATCACGACGGTGCCGTCAGCGAACTGCAGCGGGGTGGTGGCGCCGATCAGCGTGGCGATCATGCCGCCCACGGACATAAGACCCACGATGCCGCAGACATACATGAGCTTCTCCATGAGGTCGCCGCCCTGAAGCTTGCTCAGGTACTCATGGCCGCCCTGATAGCCCATCTTGGCTGCGAACCAAGTGATCAGCACAGAGGGGACGATGGAGATGAGCATGGCCAGGATCGGGCCCATGATGGAGCCCTGCTGGGCCAGCTGAACGCCCAGACCAAAGGCGATAACGCGGATGGTGCCCTGGAAGAAGGAGTCACCGATGCCGGAAAGCGGACCCATGAGGGAAGTCTTGACCGCGTTGACTGAATCGGGATCGAAGTTCTCGGGATCCTTGGCGTACTCCTCCTCCATGGAGGCGGCGAGGCCCAGGACGAAAGCGCTCGTCTGCGGGGTGCAGTTGTAGAACGCCATGTGACGGTGGTAAGCCTCTTTCTTAGCAGCGAGCTGCTTGGGGTCGGACTCATCCGGATAGAGGCGATCGAGCGTGGGAACCATGCCGTAGAGGAAGCCCATGTTCATCTGACGCTCGTAGTTCCAAGAGGACTGGATAGCCCAGGAGCGCCAGAAGAACTGGCTGACCTTCTTGTTCAGGGACACGTCCTTGGTTGCGGTTGCCATAGTGTGTTCCTCCTTAGTCTTCGTCGTCTTCGAGCGGATCGTAGTCGGAATCGACACCGGCGGCTGCATGGGAACCATTGAACTTGAAGCCCATGAAGACGATAGCCAGGCACACACCGATCAGAGCGACCGCGATGACGGACAGGTTGAGGTAGGCGGCGAGCAGGAAGCCGATGAACAGGAACGGAGTCATACCCTTCTTGATCATCATGGTGAGCAGCAGGGCCAGGCCGTAGGCGGTCATGATCTTGGTCGAAACGTTAAGACCAGTGGACAGCCACTCGGGAACCATGTTGACGATGGCCTGGACCAGGTCGGTACCGACATAGACAGCCAGGAAGATCGGCAGGAAGTACATGATGGCGTACAGACCGGCGCCGACGCAGATGTGCATGCGGTAGGCGGTCTTGAACTTTCCGTTATCGATCGCACTATCTGCCACATGGGTGAGGGCGGCGATGATGGAGCGGAACACGATGCCGAGGAGCTGACCCAGGACGGCGACCGGGATGGCGATCGTCATAGCGGTCTCGGCAGAAGCATCGGTCAGGCACGCGAAGGCAGCGGCCACGATGCCGCCCAGGACCATATCGGGCGGAACGGCGGCGCCGACCTGCACCAGGCCCATGGACACGAGCTCGACGGCGGCACCGACGGCAAGGCCGGTGGGCACATCGCCCAGCAGCAGACCGACGAGCGTAGCGCCAACGAGGGGCTGCTCGAAGTTAAGACGACCGAGCAGGCGGGAGTCCCACATGCAGAACACGCCGACGAGGCCGACGAGCACCGCACTGATGAACGTATTCATACCCTTCTCCTTTCAGTCAGGCAAAAGCCTGGTTGATTACAGCTTGGCGTCGATGTCGACGCTCTGATACGTAGGGGTCTGCTGGACGTAGAGCTTGATGCCCATGTCGAGCAGCTGGTTGACGTCGGCCTTCTGGGTGGCGTCGAAGAAGACGGAGCTATCCTTGCCGCCGACTTGCTCGGCACCGTCGTGGTTGGCGGTGGCGCCCAGGTTGATGGCGTCGAGCTTGTAGCCCTGGCAGAACTGCAGCATCTCGGCGGTGTTGCCAAAGACGAACATGACGCGCTCGCCGAGGGTGTTGAGCTTGTCCATCTTGGCGAGGGCACGCTCGACGGTGAAGACGTTCAGGCGCACGCCCTGGGGCTTGGCCAGCTTAAGAGCGCCCTTCTTGATGTCATCGTTGGCGGCAGCGTTGTCGACGACGATGATGCGCTCAGCCTGAACCTTGGTGGTCCAGGTAAAGACGACCTGGCCGTGCAGCAGACGGTAGTCAAGACGTGCGAGGACGATCTTGGCGGGACCGGAGCTGTGACGGGGCGCCTTGGCCTTCTTAGTGGGGGCCGCGGCAGCCTCGACCGGTGCGTTGGGGTTGGTCAGACCGGTGCGGGCCTCGTTGATGAGGGCTGCGAGCTCGGCGCCCTTGACGGGGGCGGGGCTCATAGCGAGCGTGAGCGCCAGCGGAATGTTGAAACCGCTGACAACCGTGAACTTCGTGCCGTTCTTGGAAAGCTCGACCATGTTGTTGTTGACCGAGCTACCGAGCATATCGGTTAGCACATACACGGTGTCGTCCGCGTTGAACGTGGCGATCATAGCCTCAACCTTATTGGTGATGGGCTCCTTGTCGTCACGAGCAAGCGACACGACGTGGACGTTCGACACGTCGCCGAGAACCATCTCGAGCGTGTCTTTGGCGCCTGCGGCCAGGCCGCCATGAGATGCGAGAATGATCTGATTCATCTTGCCTCCTCCTTTTCGTTATGGTCATTATAACGTCTTATACGTTGCTTATATTGATAATTAGTATATAAACCGTTCGCGGGTGAAAAACGACCGTTGGCGGGTTTAACGCAATCGAAACGATGGTCTTGGGTAGGTCGGCGCTGGCTAGGCACCGCCCGCCCAAACGCCGGGCGCTACCTGCTCAAACACTCCGCCAATCCCCTATCGCACGAAGTACCAGGGGCTTTCTTGCACGGTGGGCTCCAGCGTGATGCCTGTGCGCTCGCGGAACAGATCCATGTCCTGCGATTTCTCCGTCCACCACGCGTTGGGCTTAAAGGTCATGCTCTCAACGATATGGCCGACAAAGGCACTGTTGCGCAGCTTGGAGAAGTTGGTGTTCATAATCAGGATGGACGCGAGCACCAGCACGATGCCCAGGACCTTGATCGCGCCGGCGGGCTCGGCGTAGATGCCAATACCGACCAGAACGGTCGCCACGGTTTCGAACGAAGCCACGACCGGCACCTTCGACGTCTCGAGATCCATCGAAAGGCCCTGCATATAGAAGATGTACGCAAGAGCCGTCGGAATAAAGCCAAAGCCCGCGAACAGCAGAATGAGCTGCGGGGACATTGCCGCGGCCATATCGGACCACGGAGCCGAAAGCACTGCCATAAAGCATCCGCCAAAGACAAAGCCCCAAAACGTCACCGCCAGCGGATGCAGCGTCTTGGTGGCCATACGGCTAAACACAGCCAGCAGTGCACCGCAAAGTCCGGCGATCACACCCGACGCGACGCCCCAAGCCGAGAAATGGAAACCGGACAGGTCGCCGCTCGTCACCGCGAGCACGCAACCCACAATGTTAAAGACGATGGCGACGAGCTTGTTGGGGGTCACGTCCTCGCGATAAAGCACGCGGCCGAGCATGACGCCAAACACCGGCGAGGTGTAGAGCAGCACCGAGGCCGTGGACATGCCCACCTCGCCCATGCACTCGTAATAGCAGGTGTTGGCGACGGCTAAACCGACTATACCGACAAGCGCGCAGGGGACGAGCTCTTTAGGACTTGCCTTGAACAGCGCCATGGGACCCGAGGCTTTTCCCTCACGAGTACCTCCCTGGCAACCCATAAGTGCCAAGACCGGAGCCATTAAGACGGCACCCGACAACAGGCGAAAGGCCGCCATACTCTGAGACGAAACACCCAGGGCCGATATCCCGTTAACAAAGATTCCGATGGTGCCCCACATAAGCGCGGCGATCAGCACCAGCGCATAGCCCAGATTGCTTTTCTTCAACGCAGCCTCCTCGGTATCGTTTCCAATATGTTTCATGCTACGTTATAGTCGTTATATACATTTATCAAGACTGAAATCGGCGAACGGGAAACTTTTGAAACAAGGAGTGCCGCAGGTGTCGGCAGAAAGGGAACGTCCCCAAGTGCCGCTCTAGCAGTTGCGGTGAAATAGTTCTCAAACAGAGGCTTCAAGCCCCCAAACAGGAACTATTCCACCGCAACTTATGAGGGGTATTGGGCTGTTAGGCCGCTCTATCCCTTAGTAATCCAGCTTCCACATGTAGCGGCGCGTCATGTAGTCCTTGTGGGTGACGGCGGAGAGCGCACGCATGTAGACGTTGTTGAGGATCGGGGCAAAGATCAGGTGGTTGAAGTACTCGCTCACGCTGTCCTTGATGTCGTTGAGGCCGAGCTCCTTGGCATCGAGCTGGTAGACGCGCTCGCCACCGTACTGGTTGACAAAGCGAATGCCGCGCTCGTCGTTGCAGCGGCTGCGGCCGACGCTGATGAGCTGGAACAGCGAGGTGCGCTTGTCCAGGATCTCGAAAGGACCATGGAAGAAGTCGCAAGTGTTGATGGTGCAGGAGTCGATCTGCAGCATCTCCTGCACGTTGCAGATGCTAAAGACGTAGGCGGCGCCAAAAAGCGGGCCCTGAGCCATGACGTTGATGCAGGGCTTGTCGGCGTTTTGCTCAGCCCACTTGGCAGCAAGCGGACGAGTGTACTCGACGGCCTTGCGATAGATGGGGTCGACCAAGTCGAAGGCGGCCATAGCGGTCTCGTACTCGGCATAGCCCTCGGTCTGCTGCGTAAGCTCCATGGCGATCATGGTCACGACGGCGGAGTTGGTGCGGCCCATGCAGGACTCGTCGACGGCCAGGCTGTCGTACTGGACCTTGTAGTCGCAGACCTCGGTGAGGCCGGACTCGTCAACATAGATGGCGATGGTGCTGGCGCCGTGGTCCTTGGCAACCTGGGCGGCGACGATGGTCTCCTTGGTGCCGCGCATGGACACGACGACGGCCAGGGTGTTCTCGTTGACGTAGGCCGGGGTGGCGTGCACGAACTCGTTGCTGGTGTAGCTGGAGCTCACGACCTGCGTGGCCTCGTGCTCCATAAAGTACTGGGCAGGATAGTTGCCGCCGTTGGATCCACCGGCGCCAATCCACACGACGCGCTTGATGCCGCCCTTGTCTGCCTTGTCAGCCAAAACCTGGGAGACGACATCCTTAACCTGTTCCTGAGTAGTCATCGTGCATCAGCCTTTCTTCTCGTTTGATGCTGTCGATGGCATATAAGTTACATACATGTTTTAGCGATGTCGACTAGTTGTATGCTATATTTGTCTTAGAAATTTTGCTGGTAAAGTTATCGACAATCAGTTACCAGCGGTTTTGTTGTCATGTTGGATACATGCTTGGTTCAGTAAGCATACAAGTTAGATACAGGTTGTTCGCATGAGCACTTCGTCAAAAAAGAACTTGGCCCAATACGAGCGTCTGGCGGGTACGCTGCGTGACCGCATCGCCGCCGGCATCTACGCGCGCGAAGACAAGCTGCCGTCCGAGATGGAACTCATGGACGAATCGGGGCTGTCGCGCAGCACCGTGCGCCACGCGCTTAAGGTGTTAGTTGACGAGGGCCTGGTGCGCACCGAGCGCGGACGTGGCACCTTTGTGGCCGACACGCCCGCGCTCCACGAGAACAACCTGGTGTTTTCGAGCTATACGGCACAGGTCCAGGGTCAGGGTATGAAGCCCACCACGCGCACGGTGGACTCGGGCTTTACCAAGGCGGGCGGCAGCATAGCTAAGTTCTTTGATGCCGCCGTGGGCAGCAAGCTCGTCAAACTTGTCCGCCTGCGCTACCTGGACGACGCGCCGCTGTGCCTGGAGACCACCTATCTGCCGCCAAGCTTTGGGTCGCTCATCGATCGCGATATCAACGGTTCGCTCTACGCCACGCTGCGCCAAGAATTCCATCGCGCGCCGGCACAGGGGCACAAGACCTTTGAGGTGTGCTATGCCTCGCAAAACGAGGCGTTTTTGCTCAACGTTGAGCGTGGGCAGGCGCTGATCCTGATCACCGACTACGTCTACGACACCGACGGCCGCCCGCTCCACGTCTCCAAGCGCATCCAACGCACCGACCGCGCCAAATACACCGAGCCCATCGGCTAACCTGCCAAAATAAACCTGTCCCTAAATGGTAGGTTTGGGAAGGTCGGGGAACCAGGTTGGTTTGGGCTGGTTGGGGACGCGCTCGGCTAGGACCAGCTCCATCCAGCACATGTCGTACCAGCGGCCGAACTTTTGCGCGCAACGGTCGAAGGCGCCCACCAGGCGATACCCCATATGGGCATGGAAATCCTGGCTGTTGTGCGTCAGATACTCGTCATCCTTATCGTGCGGCACGGCGATAAGCGCGCACATGTTGGTGATGCCCATCGCGACCAGGCACTGCTTGAGCGCGTCATGCAGTTTGCGGCCCAGCCCGCCATGGCGCACATCGCGTGCCAGGTAGATCGACGTCTCGACCGACCAGTCGTAGGCCTCGCGGCTGTTAAGCGCGCTCACATAGGCATAACCCACCGGACGCCCGTCCAGCTCCATCACCAGATACGGATAGCGCTTGAGCGTACGCTCGATACGCCCGGCAAACTCCTCAACACTCGGCACCTCGTACTCGCAGGTAATCGCCGTCTGGCGCACATACGGCTCATAGATGGCAAGCAACGCCGGCGCATCATCGGGCGTCGCCAGGCGAATCGTCGGCTCGGACATCTCGGTCATACAACCCTTCTCCCTCAAAAGCAAAGGCCGCCCTGCGCCAAGCTCAGGCGCAGGGCGGCCCCTCGTCATTACATCAGGCTACAGGACAGCCGCCAACGCGTCGATATCCTCCTGCGTCGTGGCCCAGCTGGTGCAAAAACGCACCACCGTGTGGGTCTCGTCGTACTTTTCCCAGTACTCGATCGAGGCATGCTCGCGGATGCGGGCCATGTCCTCGTTGGGCAGAATCACAAACTGCTGGTTGGTCGGCGTCTCCAAGAAGAACTCGTAGCCGCGATCGTGCAGCACGCGGCGCAGCGCCTGAGCCGTCTCAATCGCCTGGCGACCAATCTCAAAATACAGGCCATCGGTAAAGAGCGCCTCAAACTGCACGCCCGTCAGGCGGCCCTTAGCCAACAGCGCGCCGTGCTGCTTAATGCGCGGAATGGGATGTGCCGGAGCGTGCATGCCGCAAAGCACCACGGCCTCGCCGCAAAGCGCGCCGCACTTGGTGCCGCCGATGTAGAACACGTCGCACAGTTGCGCCAGCTCGGGCAGGGTAATGTCACACTCATCGGCCGCCAGCGCATAGGCCAGGCGGGCGCCATCCACAAACAGCGGAATCTCGCGCTTCTGGCACACCGTATGAATCGCCGCGAGCTCGGCCTTGGAGTACAGCGTGCCGTACTCGGTCGACAGGCTCACGTACACGGCGCCCGGGAACACCATGTGCTCGCAGCTCTCGTTTTCGTAGAACACCTGGATATAGTTTTCGAGATCCTCGGCGTGCATCTTGCCCTCGTAGCCAGGGATGGTGAGCACCTTGTGGCCGCCAAACTCGATGGCGCCCGCCTCGTGGCAGGCAACGTGGCCGGTCTCGGCGGCAACCACGCCCTCGTACGGCGCGAGCAGCATGTCAATCACCGTCGCGTTGGTCTGCGTGCCGCCCACCAGCAAAAATACGTCGGCATCGGGGGCCTGACAGGCCTCGCGGATCAGCTGCTTGGCACGCTCGGTGTGCGAATCGGTGCCGTAGCCGAGCTGCGGCTCCATGTTGGTGTCGACGAGCGCCTGCAGCACCGCCGGGTGTGCGCCGTGGGAATAGTCGTTGTTAAACGCGAGCATGGCAATCCTCTCTTACCAGGTATCGTCCAGATGATTCAAGCGGGGCTATTGTACGCCGTGAGGATAGGCAATGCGCGCAGCAAGGCACTCAAGTGCCAACACCAGGGCAAAGCCGCAGCTCACGTCAGTTAAGAAGTGCGCACCGATCACGATACGGCCAAAGGCGACGAGCGCCGCGACCGTGGCAGCGACCCAAAAGACCACACGGCGGCGCGACGGCTTTTCCTTAAAGGCCGCCGCGGGAAGCCCGGCGAGCATAAGGCCAATAGCCGCGTGCGCCGTGTGTCCGCTCGCAAACGACTTAAAGCCGTCCTTGATCACACCGGCGGCGACATAGGCCCACTTGTCGGGGTTGCCGATTACCCACCACGGCTGAAACTCGAGCCCCGGCGTGACCTCGATCACGCGCATGCGCGGGCGCGACCACAGTGGCTTGACGATCACGTTGAGGATGATGGCCTGGGCAACCCACACGGCAAGCACCATCAGCGCCCAGCGCGTAAGCTCGTCGGGCTCGGTCGTGCGCGTGAGGCGATAGACGACAAGGTTGGCAGCGATGACCAGCACAAACGTCAGCACCAACTGAACCGCGACGAGTTTGCCGCCGACCCGCAGGGACGAGATGATCTCGTAGCCGGCCAGACCGACATTAACAAGGGTGCCGAGCACGGCGAGCCATTTGCTCGTCTTGGAATCGGGACGCGCCGCGCGCACGAGCATGACGCCCGCGATACTCGCCGTCAGCTCGAACGGCAGCTCGCCGGCGGCCTCGATAAAGCGGCCGTACATGCTGCCGATGTTGAACAGCGCGTTCGAGATCTGATAATCGAAGAAGCTGCCCACGCCCAGGCAAAGGGCAAGGATAACCGCTATAGCAGCGGCGTCTTTCTTATAGATGTACCCGAACATGCTTTCCTTTCGATGGAATCAGATTGCCCAAATGGAGCGTTTACGGCGTCGACCCGTTAATCATCGTCGGACGCGCCCAGCTGCTGCAGCAGCATGAGTGCCGCGGCCACCGGGCCGGTGCCGTCGTTGGCGTCGAGACCGCGGCCCAGGCCGCTGCCCGCGCCGGCGCCCGCCTTGTAGGGCACCGACAGCTTGCGGCTCTTGGGGAAGTTCACCGCGCCGTAGCGGGTCTTAAGCTCAAAGGCCACCTTCTTGGGCACGTCGACGCCCAAAAACGTGATACGTCCGCCGCTGAGCGTGACGCTCTCGAGCCCCAAGCGCTCGCCGCGGATACGGATGCGCGCGCGGTTGAACAGGTTGAGCCCCGCCAGTGGCAGCTCACCGTGCGCGGCCTCGGTCTCTTCCTGTACCTCGTCGATGCTCTCCAGGTCCTCGGCCGCCGCGAGCTTGCGGTACACGAGCACGCGCTGGTCCACCGCCGGCAGGTACTCCTCGGACAAGAAGTAATCGGCCGGCAGGTTAATGCCCACGCTCGCCGCCTCCACGCCGGCATCGTCGTCGCCGCGCGCCTCGGCCACCGCCTGGCCCAGCATCTGCGTAAACAGGTCAAAGCCCACGCTCGACAGGTTGCCATGTTGCTCGGCACCCATGAGCGAGCCGGCGCCGCGAATCTCCAGGTCGCGCATGGCGATGCGCATGCCGCTGCCCAAGTCCTGGAACTCGGACAGTGCAGTCAGGCGCGCCGTGGCCTCCTCGGTGAGCGGCAGCTCGCCCGGGAACATAAAGTACGCGTAGGCCTGCGTGGCCGAGCGACCCACACGGCCCTTGAGCTGGTAGAGCTGTGCCAGGCCCAAGCGCTGCGAGTCCTCGATGATGAGCGTGTTGGCGGTCGCGTTGTCGATACCGCTCTCCACGATGGTCGTGGCAATGAGCACGTCGATCTTTTTGGTCGCGAACTCGATCATCACGTCCTCGACCTCGCGCGGGCTCATCTTGCCGTGCGCCACGCCCACGCGCGCCTCGGGCGCGGCCTCGTGCACGCGCGCCACGGCGTCGTCGATGGTCTTGACGCGGTTGGACACGTAGTACACCTGACCGCCGCGGCCCACCTCCAGGCGAATCGCCGCGCTCACCACGTCGGGGTCGTACTCCCCCACGTGCACAATCACGGGACGGCGCCCGGTCGGCGGCGTGGTGATCAGGCTCATGTCGCGCACGCCGCTCGTGGCCATCTGCATGGTTCGCGGGATCGGCGTTGCCGAAAGCGTGAGCACGTCAATCTGCTCGCGCAGGTTTTTGAGCTGCTCCTTGTGCTGCACGCCAAAGCGCTGTTCCTCGTCGATGATCACCAAGCCCAGGTTCTTGGGGTTCACATCAGCCGAAAGCAAGCGGTGCGTGCCGATAAGCACGTCAATCGTGCCCTCGGCAAACGCCTTGAGTGCGCGCTTTTGCTGTGCCGGCGTACGGAAGCGGCTGAGCACCTCGACCTCCAGGCCAAACGGGGCAAAGCGCTCAAAGAACGTCTCGTAGTGCTGCTGGGCCAGAATGGTCGTGGGGCAGAGCACCATGACCTGGCGGCCGGAGTCCACACACTTAAACGCCGCGCGCAGGGCGACCTCGGTCTTGCCAAAGCCCACGTCGCCGCACAGCAGACGGTCCATGGGCTTGGGCGCCTCCATGTCAGCCTTAATGTCGGCAATGGCCTCCAGCTGGTCGCGCGTCTCGTCGTAGGGGAAGCTCTGCTCCATCTCGATCTGCTCGGGCGTGTCGGGCGGGCAGGCGATACCGGTAATCGACGAGCGGCGCGTATACAGATCGACCAGGTCAAACGCCAGCTTTTTGGCGTTCTTGCGCGCCTTGTTGGTCGCCCGCGTCCAGTCGGCGGTGTTGAGCCTGGTCAGGCGTGGCTTGTCACCGTCGGGGCCAACATAGCGCGTGATGCGGTCGACCTGCTCGAGCGGCACGTAGAGTTTGTCGCCGTCGGCATATTCCAGCAAAAAGTAGTCGCGCTCCTTGCCGCCCACTTCCTGGCGCGCGATCTCGCTAAAGAGCGCGATGCCGTGAGTGGCGTGCACCACGTAGTCGCCCGGCTTAAACGGGAACGTGATCTGCGTAATGTCCACCTTGCGACGGCTGCGCGCGCGGTTGGCGCCCATGCGGGCGTTGAGGTCGGCGATCGAAAACACGGCCAGGTTGGCATCGGGCACCACCACGCCCTGCGGCAGGGCGGCATCGACAAAGGTCACGCGTCCGCGCGAGATGGTGGGCACGGCGGCGCCGGCGGCAGCTTGGGCGGCACCCGCCTCGAGCGAGCGGGCGTTGAGCGCGTCGGCCTTGCGTTCGCGAATTGC
>RKAY01000118.1 GCA_014846205.1 Collinsella aerofaciens
TTTGAGGGCGGGCGGCGGACGGTAGGGGGAGTCCGGCGAGCGGTTGCCGGCCGAGGCCTCTCTCCCAAGAGAGATAACACCGTCTACCTGCGGAATGGGACACGTGACGTTGGATTGTCCCGCAGGTGGGAACGCGGGACGCGCGGCTGTTCTTCTCGGCTGCGGCTCGTCTTCGTAGCATCCATGCCAGAAAGCCGGTCCCACGCGAGGGACCGCCAAGGGATAAGGATGTGAACCATGGTCAAGCTTGGCAAGAACGCTCGAAGCGTGTCCATCGTCGGCGTGGGCTGCACGCCGTTCAAGGACTTCGAGACCCACCCCGAGACCCAGGGCATCGGCGAGGGCGAGGCCTTTGGCTACGCCGCGCTGGAGGCCATCGCCGACGCCGGCCTCGAGCCGCGCGACGTGGACTTCTTCTACCACGGCAGCGCCAACCCCTACCTGGTGGGAGACTGCATCACCCCCAACATGCAGGTGGCCGACTGGATCGGCATGCGCGCCAAGGGCTCCGTCCACCACTCCGAGGCCTGCTGCACCGGCTACGTGGCACTCGAGCAGGCCGTCATGGCCGTGGCCTCCGGCACCTACGACGTCGTGCTCTCCGGCGCCTGCGACCTGGCCTCCACGCTTCCGGTGGAGCACCAGCCGTCCCACATCCGCCAGGACTTCCCGCTCTCCGTCATGATCCCGTCCCTGGACAAGATCTACGACCGCGCCTACGGACGCCCGCTTGACGGCGCCTTCGGCGTGTCCTTCGACAACTGGATCAACGAGTACTCCATGCAGTACGACATCGACGCCGACAAGATCGACGACGCCCTGAACGGCCTCACCAAGAGCCTGCGCCGCGGCGCCGTGGCCAACCCGCTTGCCTGGTACGAGACCACGGTCGAGCAGGACGCCAAGGCCAACGGCTTTGCGACCGCCGACGAGTACCTCAAGTCCATGTACAACCCCAAGGTCACCCAGTACCTGCGCGTGACCGGCTTCGAGAAGAAGTGCGACGGCGCGGCGGCCCTGGTGGTCATGCCCACCGAGAAGGCCCTGGCCATGGGCGTGCCCCACACCCCCATCGAGGTCCTGGGCACCGGCGCCTCCGCCGTTGAGGCGGGCCTGGTCCACAACGAGCACTGGGCCACGAAGGTCGCCGCCCAGCAGGTCTACGAGCTCACCGGCGTCTCTCCCGACGAGGTCGACCTCTTCATGTGCAACGACTTCTTCCTGGCCTCCGAGATCGTCTCCGCGGAGGAGTGCGGCTACATCCCGCGTGGCGAGGCCTGGCGCTACGCCATCGACGGCCGCACCTTCCGCGGTACCGTCTACACCGGCATCCCCGAGCAGCTGCTCGCGGGCACCGAGGCTGGCAAGATCGACGTGGTGGCGCGCGCCACCTACTCCAGCCGCGCCATCGCCAACGCCTACACCGACGCCCTCGCGCGCTCGGCCGCGGCTTATAAGGACGCGAACGACAGCAAAGGCGACAAGGCAGACGCTTCTGACAAGACAAACGCCCCCGATGAGCCTACGGCCAACCCGACCGCCGCAAACGGGGCCACCGAGGAGGCTGGCGCCCATGCGTAACCCGTTTGCCCTCCTTGGGCGCCACCTCTGGCGCAACCGCAATTTCTATCTCAAAGCCGTCAACGCCGCGGCCGTCGTCGCCATCGTGGCGGGCTACAGCAGCTGGGCCGCCCAGGCGGCAGAGGCCGACGCCCGCACCCAGGCGGAGGCTGTCCAGGCCGAGCGCTCGCAGACGCGCGGCGCCTACGACACCGACGGCACCTTCGAGGGCAGCGCCCAGGGCTACGGCGGCACTGTCACCTGCCGCGTGACCATCGAGAACGGATACATCGAAAGCGTCGAGGTCACGGACCACGCCGGCGAGACCCCCGCCTACTTTGCGCAGGCCGAGGGCCTCACGCAGACCATCTGCGATGCCCAGGGAACCAACGTCGACACCGTCTCGGGTGCCACGTTCTCGAGTGCCGGCATCCTAAACGCCGTCAACGCGGCGCTTGAGCAGAGCAACGCCGGAGGTACGCAGTAATGGCCAGGACTGCATCCACCAAGACCCGCGGTGCAAAGCGCCCCGCGGGAACCCTTGAGAGCCTGCGCAACGGCGCAAACGTCATCGCGCACCCCAAGAACAAGATGCAGGAGCGCCTGCGCCGACAGTACCTCCATCGCGGTGTGCGCTGGTGCGTACAGTTCGGCTTTCTCATCTGCTTCCCGGCCGCCTGGAACGCCGCCTTCAACGGCGTCAAGTACATCTTCACGCAGCTCGGGAGCCATGCACCCATCGAACTCACCGGCTTTTTATCCCTGCTTTTGGCCCTCTTGGCCTTCACCTGCGTGTTCGGCCGTTTCTTCTGCGGCTTTGCCTGCGCCTTCGGTACGCTCGGCGATATCGTCTACGCGCTTGCAACCCCGCTGCGCCGGACACTCCGCCTTGAGGGCAAGGGCGCGCACCGGCTCCCCACGGGCGTGCAGCACGCGCTCCAGCTCGTCAAGTACGCCGTCCTCGTGGGCATCTGCGCCCTCTGCGTGATGGGTATCTGGCCCCAGGTCTCGGGCGCGAGCCCCTGGGTCGCCTTCGCCGGCATCACTGCGCGCTCGCTCGAGGGCATCGCGCCCACGGCCTTTGCCGCGCTTGGCGCGGTCATGGTTGGGATGGCCTTTGTCGAGCGTTTCTTCTGCCAGTTCCTCTGCCCCTTCGGCGCCATATTCTCGCTGCTGCCAGTGTTGCCGGTCTCGCTTTTCAACCGCCGCCGCGAAAGCTGTGCGCGCGGTTGCAACCGCTGCCAGGACAGCTGCCCGGTGCGCATCCACCCCGAGCGCGCCGACCTGCGATCGGGCGAGTGCATCGCCTGCGGGCGCTGCGCCGATGGCTGCCCCATGGCCAACGTGACGCTCGCCCGGCTCGACGGCTTTAAGCGCGATCAAGCAACCGACGATGCCAGCGAGCTCGCGCAGGGCAACACCCGCAAGCGCCCGCCCGCAGGGCCCGCCATTCGCGGGACCGAGGTTGCGCTCACGCTCGTCAAGGCTGCCATCCTCGCCGCGCTCTGCTACCTGCTCATGTAGGGCACGCGCACCCGCGGCCCGGCACCCCGTCAACACCGAGTCGTGCAGGCGCAGGCTCATCCGTAACGCCACCGACCAGAAAGCTCACCATGATCCAGACCCCCCACACCATCGACCGCCGCACGTTTATCGCCCTCGCAGGCGGGGCCCTCGTCTCTTGCGCCGGTGCACTTACCGGCTGCTCGGGCACGCAGGGCGACTCGGGCTCTGTAACCGCGTCCAAAGCGGGCTCCGCGGGCTCCGACAGCTCGCCCAAGGTGCAGAGCACGACGCTCTTTGTCTTCGACACTGTCGTGAATATCAGCGCCCAATGCAGCAAAAAGGTCATGGACGAGGTCGCCGACCGCTGCACCTACTTTGAGAACAAGTTCTCGCGCACCGTGGAGGGCTCGGATATCTGGAACATCAACAATGCAGGCGGCAAGCCCGTGGAAGTCGCGCACGAGACCGCCGAGGTCATCGAGGCAGCCATCCGCTACGCCGAGGAGTCCGACGGGCTCTTTGACATCACCATCGGCGCCGTCTCGAGCCTCTGGGATTTTGACAACGAGGTCAAGCCCGCAGATGAGGACATCCAGGCGGCACTGCCCCATGTCGACTATCGCACCATCACGGTCGACGGTACCACCGTCACCCTCTCCGACCCCGAGGCCAAGCTCGACTTGGGTGGTATCGCCAAGGGCTACATCACCGACGACCTCGTGGCGCTCTTTAAGAAGAGCGGCGTCAGAGATGCTTCCATCAGCCTGGGCGGCAACGTCTACGTGATGGGCAAGAGCTTTGACGGCGACGCCTGGAACGTGGGCGTGCAAGACCCCAACGGCGCGCAGGACGACGTGCTCGCCACCGTCAAGACGCGCAACCGCTCCCTTGTGACGAGCGGCCTCTACGAACGCAGCTTTGAGCAGGACGGACAGCTCTACTACCACATCCTCGACCCCAAAACGGGCTATCCCGCAAGCACCGACCTCAAGAGCGCCTCAATCATGACCAAAAAATCCGTGCTTGGGGACGCCTACTCTACCATCCTGTTTTTGCTCGGCCACGACCGCGCCATGGAGCTCATCGAAAGCGATGAGCGCTTTGAGGGCGGCGTTTTAGTCGATATGGACGATCGCGCCACCAAGAGCGACGGCTCGGCGTTCAAGATCTTGCAGGACTAGGAGCCATGATGGTCAAGCGCAAAGGTGCGCGCGACGGGCGCGACAACAAAAGACTCAACCTCATCCTGGTTTTGGCGATAGCGGCCGTCGCATGCGTCGGCTTGGTCGCCACGCGTCTGATGGGAGCAAACACGAACGCCGACACGGCCACAGTCGTTATCCGCGATGGAGAGCAAAACGTCTACGAGCTTCCTCTGAACCAGAACACGGCCAAGACCGTTACAACCGACTTGGGAACCAACCTCATCGAAATCAAAGACGGACGCGTGCACGTCGAGGAGGCAGACTGCCCCAACCAGGACTGCATGCACCAGGGCTGGATTGACGCTGCCGGGGAGCAAATTGTCTGCCTTCCGCACAAGCTTACCGTCGATATCGTCGACGAGAGCGCCGAGACCACCTACGACGTAGTGGGGAGCTAATCCGTGGAGATGGTCGATATCGAGCACACTCGCCGTCTAGCGCGCGTTTCGCTGTTGTGCGCCTGCGCATTGGTGCTGTCCTATCTGGAGACCATGATTCCGCTGCCCATCGCGGTGCCCGGCATTAAACTGGGTCTTGCCAACGTGGCCGTAGTCGTCGCGCTCTATACGCTCGATGTCAAAAGCGCCGGTGCCGTTGCGCTCGTCAAGGTCTTTGCATCGGGCTTTTTGTTTGGTTCGCCCATGATGCTCGCCTATAGCCTAGGCGGCACGGTCCTCGCCTTTATCGGCATGGTCGCCCTTGCTGCCGTGCCGGGTGTTGGTTTGGTGCCCGTGAGCATGCTTGCCGCCGTGCTGCACAATGTAGGCCAGCTAGGCGTTGCCGCCATGGCGCTGCAGACCCCGGCAGTCTTTATCAATCTGGGCGTTCTGGGCGTCGCTGCCTGCGTCACCGGCGGCATTACGGGCGCAGTGGCAGAAGGTGCACTCGCCGGTATTGAGCAAGCCGATGACATACGTCCCTCCGTCGATTGCGCTGCACTTGCCGCCAATATCGTGGCAGGAGAGCGCATCGCCTTTGTCGGCACCAACGGCAGTGGCAAAAGCACCTGTGCACTCGAGCTTGCGGGGCTACTCAAAGATGCAAACGGGCCCGCCATGCGCGCGCAGGGCACCGTAGGCCTTGCTTTTCAGGATCCCGATAACCAGATCGTCGCTCCAGTCGTGCGAGATGACATCGCCTTTGGACTCGAAAACCGCGGTGTCCCCCGCGACGAAATGCGTTCAGAAGTCTTGCAGGCACTCAGCGAGCTTGGCATTGTCGAGCTTGAGCAACGCGATGTCGCCACGCTCTCGGGCGGTCAAAAACAGCGCGTGGCGGCGTCGGGATTGGTTGCGCTCACCCCTTCGCTCATGATTTTTGACGAGACGACCGCCATGCTCGACGAGATCGCCCGCGAGGCCGTCAATGATCTCATCGACCATCTTTGCCAGCGCGATATTGCCGTGATCCAGGTCACGCAGCTGCTCGACGAGGTCGCTCGCGCCGACCGCGTCGCCGTCTTCGAGGCGGGCGCCATCGCATACCTGGGTGCCGTGCAAGATCTTGCCGACCAGCGCGATCTGCTCATTCGATGCGGCCTGGAGGAACTGTGTCGTTAACCTGCTCAAACATAACCATCCGCCATCCCGAAGCAGACGCCTGTACCCTATCTCATGTTTCGCTGGAAATAAGGCCCGGCAGCGTGATCGGTATCGCAGGCGCCTCTGGCTCCGGCAAGTCAACGCTACTGCGTGTCCTTGCCGGAGCGCTTGCCGTGCAGGCGGGGTCTGTCGTAGCGGACGGCACCGCGCTTGGTACACACCCCACGGCAGATGAGCTTCGTACGCACCGCAAAACCGTGGCGCTCGTGCAGCAACGCCCCGAGCAGCAGTTTTTTGCCGCCACGGTCTTTGACGAGGTGGCGTTTGGCCCTCGCAATCTTGGACTGGACGAAGCCGAGGTCAAGCGACGCGTTGGCACATCGCTCGCCAGCGTCGGGTTCGATCTCGCCGCTATCGGCGATACAAATCCCTTTGCCCATTCTGGCGGAGAGCAGCGCCGTATCGCCGTTGCCGATATGCTCGCGCTCGAGACACCGTATTTGCTGCTCGACGAGCCAACCGCTGGACTCGATCCCCGCGCCCACCGGCTGCTGCTCGAGCACTTGGCTCAACTCGCACGCCACGGCCGCGGCATTGTTATCGCCACGCACGATTCGCGTGTGCTGAGCATCTGCGACAAGGCCTTTCGACTGCAGGACGGCTTGCTGCTGCCGCTAAGTTCCGAGGGCGTCCAGATGGCAGCCGTTGGCGCAGAGGCCACGCATCCCGCGGAAACCGGACATACCCCGTTGGCATCCAAGGCGGTCTCGTTTGGCATTTTTCGTCCGGGGTCAAGCCTCGTTCACCTGCTGCACCCCGCCACCAAGCTTGTATTCTGTCTGCTCTTTATGATTGCCGGCTTTATCGCCCAGCAGCCCGGCGCCCTTGCCGCCGTCGCGCTCGCCGCATTCGCCTCGCTCGCCGCAAGCGGCAGCTCGATGCGCCAGGCACTTCGTGCCCTCAAGCCATTTCGCTGGCTTATGGGGTTTGTCCTGGTCTTCAACGCACTCTTTACCGCATCGGGGACCCTGCTGTTGCAGGCGGGACCCGTGCAGATCACCTCGGGAGGCCTGCTCTTTGGCGCGCTTTGCGTGCTGCGTTTTGCCCTCATTATGCTGGGAACGTCGACGCTCATGGCGACCACCTCCCCCACTGCACTCGCCGATGGCGCCGCGGCGCTTCTGAGGCCCCTCGCCCGTTTTGGCCTGCGCACCGACGATGCCACCGTCACCATGCAGCTCACGCTTCGTTTTGTCCCCGTGCTTATTGAGGAATTCAATCGTATCAAGGCCGCTCAGGAAGCGCGCTTGGCGCGCTTTGACAGTCCCTCGCCCCTGCAGCGTGCACGTGCTTTTATTCCCGTCATCACGCCCTTGTTTAGCAGCGCGCTGCGACGCTCCGACACGCTCGCACTCGCTATGGTCAACCGCGAATATGGAACGCGCCCGCCTGTCAGCAGAACCTGTCTGCGCGACTATCGCTTTGACCGGGCAGACCTTGCTGTTCTGACGCTCGGATGCTGCATCGTTGCGATTGCGCTGCTCTAGGGCTCGGCATACCATGCCACTCGCCGGAATGCGGCATGTAACCTGCATGTCGTTTGCGATAATGCCTATATCAATGCTTTGAGAGGAGTCCCCCATGAAACCTCGTCACCGCGCCTATTTGCTCGCTGCAGCAGCGGGTGTCGCCGTCGGCCTTGCCGCTGCCGCCGGCATCGTTTACCGCAAGCAAATCAAGTCCGCCGCGTCGCTCAAACGTTTGACCGACTATGCAGATGGCTATGACCTGTACGCAATCGACATCGCTTACGACTACGACCTCGACCGCATCATCGCCGCTGGTGTGCGCGACGACCAGGCCTACATCGATGCCGTAGTGGCGCAGGTGCTGCCCGGTGTGCCGGCACATGTCCAGGCGCCCCAGTTTGCCTGCAGCGCTTTTGTCGCCGTAGATGCCGAAGGCCGCGTGCGCACCGGTCGCAATTACGACTTTAAGGACGACACCTCGGCGCTGCTGGTGCGCAATCACCCACGCGACGGCTATGCCTCCATCGGGTTTGCCGCCCTTAACAACCTGGGCGATAACACTCCGCTTGACTCCGTCGCCGGACGCGCCGCCGCACTCATGGGTCCGTTTGCCCAGCTCGACGGTGTTAACGAATGCGGCGTGTCCATTGCCGTACTCACCCTGGATTCCAAGCCCTGTGACCAGGACACGCAACGCCCCGTCATCAATACCTCGCTCGCCATCCGTCTGGTGCTCGACCGTGCCGCCACCACGCAAGAAGCTGTCGACCTGCTTTCCGCCTACGACATGCACGCCATGGCAGGACGCGATTACCACTTCTTTATCAACGACGCCGCCGGTGACGCGCGCGTAGTAGAGTGGGATCCGCGCGATCCGGACCGCGCTTTCAAAGCGACTCCTGTACGCCAGGTTACGAACTTCTACGCCTGCTATGGCGACAAAGTGCTACCCAACCAAAAGAATGGCGAGCTGGGCCATGGCAAAGAGCGCGCCGTCGCAATCGCCGATGTCCTTGACGCCCATGTCGGTGCCCAAGACGAGGCAGTCGCTTGGAAGGCCCTACGCGCTGCAGCGCAAGAGCCCAATCCGGAAGACATCACCAGCAATACGCAATGGTCGGTCGTCTTTGACAATACCGAACCCGCCGCCGCTATTACGCTGCGCCGCCACTGGGGCGACGTCGACGCCTTCGCACTGTAAGGAGCCAGGCCCGTCGTCCTTACGCTCGCCTGACGTTGCTTACATTTCTATACGCTTGAGCTAACACGTTTTACCCCCGTATCAACAGTGTGCGGGGGTAAACTTATGCGCATGTTATAACTTGCCCGGAAGGATTCATCATGCTCAGGATCGGTCTTCTTACCAGTGGCGGCGACTGCCAGGCGCTCAACGCCACCATGCGCGGCATTGTCAAAACGCTTATGACCAATAGCGAAGAACCTATCGAGATCTATGGCTTTGAGGACGGCTACCAGGGCCTTATCTACAGCAGGTTCCGCGTCATGACGCCCGCCGATTTTAGCGGCATCCTCACCCGCGGCGGCACCATCCTGGGCACGAGCCGCACGCCGTTCAAGCGTTTGGACATTCCCGAGGCCGACGGCGTCGAGAAGGTGCCCGCGATGGTCCACACCTATCACAAGCTACAGCTCGACTGCCTGTTTATGCTGGGCGGCAACGGCTCCACCAAGACCGCCAACCGCCTGCGCGAAGAGGGCCTCAACGTTATCGCCCTGCCCAAGACCATCGATAACGACACCTGGGGCACCGAGATGACGTTTGGCTTTACGAGCGCCATCGACGTTGCCACCAAGTGCATCGACGACATTCACACCACCGCTTCGAGCCACGGTCGCGTGTTTGTTATCGAGATCATGGGTCACAAGGTTGGCTGGATTCCGCTGTATGCCGGCGTCGCGGGCGGTGCGGACGTCATCCTGATCCCCGAAATCCCCTACGACATGGACAACGTCATCAAGACCATCGAGCATCGCATGGAGACCGGCAGCCGCTTTACGATCGTAGCCGTCGCCGAGGGTGCCATCTCCAAGGAGGACGCGGCGCTGTCCAAGAAGGAGTACAAGAAGAAGCTTGCCGAGCGCACGAGCCCGTCGATCGTCTACGACATCGCCAAGGAGATCGAGGCCAAGACCGGTCGCGAGACCCGCGTCGCCATCCCCGGCCACACGCAGCGCGGCGGCCAACCCGACGCCCAGGACCGCATCTTTGCGACCCAGTGCGGCGTCGAGGCAGCACTGGGATGCCTGCGCGGCGAGTTTGGCTACATGATTGCCCTGCGTGACGGCAAGATGTGCCACATGCCGCTCGAGAAGGTCGCCGGCAAGCTCAAGTATGTCGACCCCCAGAGCGATCTGGTGCGCGAGGCCAAGGCGCTGGGCATCAGCTTCGGCGACGAATAGCCTCGGCTGGAACCGCTCTCATCGGAGGCCCCAGGGCTTACCTCCCAAATCGTCCTCGGACATGTCAGGACCCCGCCGTGCGCTTCGCGCGGCGGGGTCCTTCCGTCCTGCGGAAAGATTTGGAAGGTAAGCCCTGGGGGTCTCCTGCGGTAACTGGGGAGGCCGAGGCTATTCGTCTTCTTGCTACGGGTGCCTGGTCTGAAATTAAGTTGCGGTGAAATAGTTCCCGCTTAGCCCGCAAATGGCTGAATCTAGGAACTATTCCACCGCAACTTACTGAGTGGGGGCTCTTGGCTGCTACTTGCACTGACATTTGTCCTAAAATGGCTGGTCGTTAGGGGTTGCTACCGGTAGTTGCGGTAGGGTTGGGACAGATTCTAACTAGAAATGGTGGTCGCTACCGGTTGTTCTCGGCATACTCGGCTCATTCGATTCGACCATCAAACGAAAGGAACCACCATGGATCTTGCGATGGCACAGCGCCTCGTCGATCGCCGCAAGGCTGCCGGGCTTTCTCAGGAGGCACTTGCTGCCCAACTGGGTGTGAGTCGTCAGGCTGTCAGTAAATGGGAGCGCAGCGAATCCTCGCCCGATACCGATAACCTTATTGCGCTCGCCGCGCTGTATGACGTGTCGCTGGATGAGCTGCTGTATGGGGAGGCGGTGGCTAGCGCTGATGACTCACAGGCTGATGATGAGGCACGGAACAGCAACGCCGGCACCAAAGCTTCAGATAAGGCTGAAGAGGCTGAGGCTTCTACTGAGCACGCTGATTGCAGCGATAAGCCACTTGTCGATATTTCCCTCGCGCGCGGTATCCACGTCATTGATCCCAATAAAGGCGAGGAAGTCCATGTTGGTTGGAGCGGCATCCATGTGACCAACGAGCGCAAGGGCGAAGAGGTGCATGTGGGGCCGGACGGCGTGCATATCGATACGCTTGAGGACGATGGACATAGCGTGCGTACCAATGACGACGGCACCGTCACCATCGACGGCGAGACGTTTTCCAGCTGGAAGGAAGCACACGACAAGCTCGACCATCATGGCAAGCATTTCCACACCAAGGTCGGACGTGCATGGAACAAGTTTCCCTTTCCCGCACTTGTCACTCTCGCCTATCTGGTGCTCGGCATTGTCTACGGCACATGGGGCATGGGGCTTTTCCTCGTCTTTTTGGTTCCCGTCTACTACGCGATTGGTGACTTTATCGATCGGCGCCACCTGTCTAAGCTGATCGAGGTCATCTACCCGACAGCCGCTATCGCTTGGTTCCTCTACATGTGGCTCTGTTTGGGACAGCCCCATCCTGCATGGATCATCCTCATCACGATTCCCGTCATAAAGGCGCTCATGCGCTGGTGTCGCAAACAATGGAAGTGCCGCAAACAGGCCTAACACGCTCCGACCCACCAGCACCCAACCACCCCCGCCCTTCTCCTAAGTTGCGGTGAAATAGGGACTGTTTTGAGGCTCCAAAGCGCCAGACAGTCCGTATATCACCGCAACTTACAAACAACTGGGTCAGTTCCGGCACGGAGATTGGCATTGAGCTGACCGCGCGCCAAAAAAAGGGCCCATTTACTACGTTTAACTCGAGAGGGCCGACCATACCCGCCTTTTCCGAAAATTGACAAGCCCTCTACCTGCGGTTTTAATTTCATAATCTTTGTCATGGTCGAGGGTGCGGTAGCAAACGTAGTAGATAGGCCCGTTTTGTGGCATACGACCCATTCAAGCCCAATCTCGAAGGCTAAAGAGAGCCTCTCATCCACGCCTGCGAGCGAAAGCCAAATAGAATGAAAGGCAAATGGAAAAGCTCATCGGCCAGTACGTTAAGATGCTGAACGACAGACATCCCCAGCAAAACGGGGCAAACGCCGGGCCACCTAATGGTTGCCCGGCGTTTGCCCAGATAAAACCTGCCAAAATAAACCTGTCCCTTTTTGGCAGGTTACTCGGCGCTCTTGAGGGCACCGACCATGTCGATCTTGTTGAGCGTTCGGTTGGTGGCGAGGTTGACGATGATCGTAAAGACAAAGGCCAGCAGAACGGACAGCACGTAGCTCAGCGGCTCGACCTCAACGTCAAAGTACAATGACGGCATCTGCAAGATGTACGTAAAGCTCTCGGCCAGCGCACCGCCCAGCGGTACGCCCAGCGCGGCTCCGATCGCCGTAAGAATCAACGTCTCCTTGTTGACGTAATGGTGCACCTCGCCACGACGGAAGCCCAGCACCTTGATAGTCGCCAGCTCGCGTTCGCGCTCCGAAATGTTGGTGTTAGACAACGTAAATACCACCACAAACGACAGGCACGCCGCCATAAAGGTCACAAGCACCACAACCGAATTGATAATCGTAAAGTTTGCCTCATAGTTTTCCCAATGCTCGGCGGTACTCGACAGCGTAATCCAACCATCGCTCTTAAGACGGTTGGTAAACGCAATCTGGTCGGCCGACGAGCCCTTAAGCAGCGCAAAGATGCCGTTAAGACGCGCGCTTCGGCCGAACGCGCGCTCATAGGTGCCCTGCGTCATGTAAAGCGTGTTGCCCAGATAGTTGAGCGAGATGTCGCTGACTTTGACCTTGGCAACATTGAGCGACGAATCCTGGACCTGCGCCGTGTCACCCGGCTTGATCCCCAGCACCAGCTGAGAGCTCTTGCTCAAATACACATCCCCGTCACGCAGGGCGAGCGGTTCTTTGGACTCATCCTCCAGGAGCACGTAATCGCCCAAGTCACCCGTGCGGTCGTCGGGAATCACGATGAGCTGCACGGTCTCGCTCTTGCCGCCAAACGTAAAGGTGACGTTGTCGGTCATAATCGGCAGGGTCGAGGTCACCGTCACGTTGGAATCATTGGCCGCACTGCGCTCATCCAACGCCGCGCACGTCTGCGAAAAATCGTCGGGATTGGCGACTGCCAGCAAGTCATAGCGCGTGATATGCCCGTACTGTTTGGGCGAAAGCGCCACCGACGTGTCGCGAATGCCCATACCGCAGATCACGAGCGCCGTGCAGCCGGCGATACCGAAGATGGTCATAAAGGCGCGCTTTTTGTAGCGGAACAGGTTACGCGCTGCCACCTTGTTCAAAAAGCCCATGCGGTGCCAGATAAAGCCGATGCGCTCGAGCAGAATACGCGAGCCGGCGCGCGGGGCCTTGGGGCGCATGAGCGAGGCTGGGGTCTCGGCCATCTCGTGGCGGCAGGCGATAATCGTGGCTCCCACCACGCCCACGGCAAACAGCGCCACCGAAACGATCGAGGACACGATGTCGTACGAAAGTAGCATCTGGGGCAGCGAGTACATGTCGTCGAACACCGTAAACAAGAACAGCGGCAGGCCCACAAAGCCGATGATGTTGCCGAGCACGCCACCAATCAGACACGCCCACAGCGAGTAGTCCACGTATTTGGACAGGATGCGCCCGCGTGAATAGCCGAGTGCTTTGTACAGGCCAATGAGCGTGCGCTCCTCCTCGACCATGCGTGTGGCGGTGGTGAGGCTGATGAGCACGGCGACGATAAAGAAGATAAACGGGAATACGGTGGCGATGGCCTCGATCGAGGAACTATCGCTCTCGACGCTCGAGTAGCTTGCGATATTGCCGCGGTCCTGGATGTACCAGGTGCATTCGCCCAGGTCAGAGAGCTCGGCGCGGGCATCGGCAAACTCTTGGTCGGCGGCGGCCCGACGCTGGTCCAGGTCGACCTGAGCCTGTGCACGCTCCTCGCTGCCCTCGGCCATGCGATTGATGTTGTCCTGCTCGATCCCAAAGACCATATTCGCCTGACGCTCAGCCGCGTCCAAGCTCGCCGGTGTGTCGACCGTCAGCTCCTGGGCGCGCGCCTTCTCACGCTCCTCTCGGATCTTCTCGATATTGCCCTTGACCTCATTGATCTTTGCCGCGTAGGCATCCGAATAGGAGTTGAGGTCCTTGGCTCCCTCGACGACCACGTGGATCGCGGAATAGGACGACGATGTCGCGGCATCCTCACTCACATAGAACTTATAGTCCGCAGCCGAAGCAGCGCGAAAGGCGTTGACGGTCGAGTCGGAGCTCACGTCGGTAGGATCGAGGACCTCGGCCGTAATGGTGTAATCGCCCGCGGCAAACTGGTCCTTGGCGCTTTGGTTCGACGAGCTCGCATCATTGGCGGCAAAACTCACGGTATCGCCGATTTTCTTGCCCGAAGCCTTCAAAAAACGTGAGGTCACTGCCACTTCGCCCGAAGTCTCGGGCAGCTCGCCGCGTACTAGCACCGGCTGATCGATATTCTCCTTGGAGAGGCTCTGTACGACGACACGCTCGCGCGTCGTGCCCACGGCGGTATAGGCGGTCTCGGTGTAGATGCCCTCGGCCGTCTCGACGCCATCGACCTCTTGGATCGCAGCAAGATCGTCATCGGTCAGACCATAGGTCGACTGCACGTTAATGTCATAAACATTCTGCTGGTCAAAGTAAGCGTCAACCGAATCGCACAGGTCCTCGCAGCCCGCCTTAAGGCCGCACATCACGCTCACGCCAAGCGCGGTGATCACGACGATAGACAAGAAGCGTTTGAGGCTGCCGCGAATCGTACGGTAGATGCCACGGCGAAACACCGTCGGCACCATATCGTTTGAGCTTTGGGCGGTGCGGTAGGTCGTAAAATCCTGCTCGCGCTCCGTGTTCTGCGCATCGCGGCGTTGGCTGTTTTGGCGGTCCTGATCCATGGGCGCTACCACTCGATCGTCTCGATAGGCACGGGATTTTGCTGGACCGTCTCGCTCTCCACGCGGCCGCTCTTAAAGCGAATCAGGCGATCGGCCATGGGCGCCAGCGCAGAGTTGTGGGTGATGATAATGACCGTAATGCCCTGCTTGCGGCAAGTGTCCTGTAGCAGCTGCAAGATCTGCTTGCCGGTTTTGTAGTCGAGTGCACCCGTAGGCTCGTCGCACAAAAGCAGCTTGGGGTTCTTGGCCAGCGCGCGGGCGATGGACACACGCTGCTGCTCGCCGCCCGAAAGCTGCGCCGGGAAGTTAGCGAGGCGGTCGCCCAGGCCAACTTGACGAAGCGTTTGCTCAGCATCGAGCGAATCGGGGCAGATTTGCGCCGCGAGCTCGACGTTTTCGAGCGCCGTCAGGTTGGGGACCAGATTGTAGAACTGGAAGACAAAGCCAACATCGGCGCGGCGGTATTCCACAAGCTGTGCCTCGTTGGCAGCGCTCACGTCACGCCCGTCCACCGTCACGGTGCCGGAAGTTGCCGTGTCCATGCCGCCCAGAATGTTGAGGGCCGTAGTCTTGCCGGCACCCGAAGCACCCAAAATGATGGCGAGCTCGCCGCGCTCGACCGTAAAGCTCGCGCCGTCGAGCGCATGAATGCGGGCATCGCCCTCGCCGTATGCTTTGATGACGTCTTTGAATTCGATATAGGCCATCGATCGGTTCCCATCTGGTCGGATAACTCTTTAGTATTACCCATTTCGCACCGACCAAAAAGGGACAGGTTTATTTTGGCAGGTTTTATATGGGGGAATGGCAGCTATAGATGAGGCGCCGGGGAGGCCGAGAAATCATCGACGGGGTCAGGCCGACCGCCAAACACAACGCACGCATCTCAATCTGTCAGCCAAATCATTCGAACAGCTGTTCGTTTCTATGATATGATTCAACTATCTAAGCAGGCCAATACGCAGAAAGGCGGCCAACATGGCGTTCGACTTTAAGAAGGAATGCAAGGAGCTCTACAAACCTGCAAGCAAGCCGAGTATCGTAACTGTCCCGCCTATGAGCTACGTTGCCGTTCGCGGAAAGGGCGACCCAAATACCGAAGGTGGCGAGTATCAAAACGCCCTGCCGCTACTTTACGGCATCGCCTATACCGTCAAGATGTCGAAGAAAGGCCCAAGGAGTATCGAGGGTTATTTCGACTTTGTGGTACCGCCGCTCGAGGGATTCTGGTGGCAAGAGTCCCCGAGCGGCGACATCGATTATGCACGCAAGGACAATTTCAACTTTATCTCGTGCATCCGCCTGCCCGATTTCGTCACCCGAGATGACTTTGACTGGGCAGTCGCGGAAGCCACGACCAAAAAGAAACTGGACTTTTCCGCCGTCGAACTGCTTGAAGTTGACGAGGGTCTCTGCGTTCAATGCATGCACACCGGGCCCTACGACAACGAACCGGCGACCGTAGACGCCATGCATGAATACACGACCGAGCTGGACTATGTTCCCGACTTCTCAGACACCCGTTTACATCACGAAATCTATCTCTCCGATCCACGCAAATGCGCACCGGAGAAACTTAAGACCGTGGTTCGTCATCCTATCAAGCGCGCTGAATAGCGTGGGGCGTCATTTCACGCGCTAGGTTTTAAGCCAGCCAACCGGCCGCCTCCTAGGCTGTCCGGTAATTATCTTGACGCGGTCCGTCGCATCTTATAAGTTTGTTTTGCTAAAGCTGGAAAGCCTCTCAACGATGCGCAACTCCAGCTCTTTTTCTATCAAGAGAGCAAGTGTCGGAAAGCAAAATGTCAGAAAGCAGCGCTTCGAGCAGAATCAACCGCCTGGCCAACACCTATAGCGGCCTCGTGCTTATGGGTGCCGTCGGAATCCCTATCGGCATCATCGTTGGTGCCATCTGTGCCCTCTTTGGACGCGTGCTCCTGGCAATTGGCGCCTTCCGGGACGCGCACGTCGCGCTTTTGCTCCCCTTCCTCGCTCTTGCAGGCCTTGCCATCGTGTTTGCCTACCGCACGTGGGGCAAGGGCACTGACCGCGGCATGAGCCTGGTATTCGATGTAGGTCAAGGACGCGAGGACGCCATCTCCCCGCGCTTGGTGCCGCTCATTATGCTGAGCACGTGGGGGACGCATCTCTTTGGCGGCAGCGCGGGACGCGAAGGCGTAGCCGTGCAGATCGGCGCCACCGTCTCACATTGGATCGGCCGACGTCTACCCTTCCGAGACCCCGGCAACACGTTTTTGCTCATTGGTATGGCCGCTGGCTTTGCCGGACTCTTTCGAACGCCGCTCGCCGCTACGGTCTTTGCTGTCGAGGTGCTGGTCGCCGGACGCATGGAATACCGCGCGCTGTTTCCCGCGCTTACGGCTTCACTTGCCGCAAGCATGACCTCCGGCGCCCTGGGGCTCGAGAAGTTCGAGGTCGCCATTACCGCCTCGTATGCGCTCAACCTCCCCGGTCTTGGACGGCTGGCGCTGTTGGGCATCGCGTTTGGCATGGTGGGTGGCGCTTTTGCCTGGTGCCTTGCCCACGCCAAGACCCTTGCGGCGCGGCTGTTCCCCAACCCTTATATGCGCATTGCCGTTATGGGCCTTGTGCTGTCGGCGATTTTGTTCGCGCTGTGGCAAGGGCGATACTGCGGACTTGGCACCAACCTGATATCGGCGGCACTCAACGGTGACGGCACCGCCACCATCATGCCTTGGGACTGGGCGCTCAAATTCGCACTCACCATTGCCACGCTTGCCGCAGGATATCAGGGTGGCGAGGTAACGCCGCTGTTCTCCATCGGCGCCAGCCTGGGTGTCGTACTCGCTGGGATTCTCGGCATGCCTGTCGAGCTCTGCGCTGCGCTGGGCTACGCCGCCGTCTTTGGCAGCGCCACCAACACGCTGCTCGCACCGATCCTCATTGGCTGCGAGGTCTTCGGTTTCGGTAATCTGCCGATGTTCTTTATTGTCTGTGTCGTGGCTTATCTGTTCAACATGGATAAGTCGATCTACGCTCTGCAAGAGCGAGCGTAGAAAGATGTCCAAGCAGGTGGTCTCAACCGGAAACGGCGTCCCACTCTGAGGCTATATTCCGGGACACGGTTTCCGCTTGGGACGCCATTCGGAAAGCGTGTCCCGTTCTATTGCGGCGTCTTGGCTATGCAAAGTGTTCGAGCGTTACTCCTCGTACGCGCCCTCAAGCCGCAGCAACCACTCTTTGCGGTCGAGGCCGCCGGCATATCCGTTGAGCGAACCATCGGCTGCCACCACGCGATGGCACGGCACGATTATCGAAATGGGATTACGCGCAACCGCAGCCCCCACCGCACGAGGAGACACAACGGGCGCTTCATTTCCCGGCACACGATGTCGAGCCGCAACACGCTGGGCGATCTCGCCATACGTAGCGACCTCGCCACGCGGAATGGAAAGCAGCTCAAACCAAACCTCGCGCTGAAACGCCGTACCAATCATATGCAACGGCGGCGTAAACCGAGGCTCCTGCCCCGCAAAATAAGCATTCAGCCAAGCCCAAGAACGCTCAAGCACCGAAGAGGCCACACCATTTGCCGGACTCACCGACGACATGCCACCGGTACCGGAAACCGCGTCGGCGCCTTCAACATGTTCGGGGTCTTCCCGGAGAAGCGTGGAACCAAAGTGCTCCTGCCCCTCAAACCAAAGCCCCGTCAGACCGCGGCCATCAGCGGCAAGCAAGATTTCGCCCAAAGGCGAAGCAAACGTCGTCGTGACCACCAGCGGCTCCTTTCAAAACTCCGCAACATAATACCGCGAATTGTGCAGACAACCCCAATCGACCCCAAAGTCACCCAAGGCAGCAGGCGCGAAGCGCCGAGGCCGCCACCGGGACCAGAGCCCGCAACAACCACATGCCCTCACATCAGCCCAGCGGCCCCAACCAACAACGGCCCCATCGCAGGCCGCTCGCAGCAGCGTCACCGCAGGCGGGGGCCGGGCTTGGTTTTCAGAAC
>RKAY01000096.1 GCA_014846205.1 Collinsella aerofaciens
GCGGCGATTGGCTGTTAACGTGCATGGCGAAAGCCGCCTGGGGACGCGGGTTCTGCAGCAGGCCATCGGCAATGGCAGCGCGGGCGCCCTCAAAGGTTTCCTCGCCCGGCTGAAACAGCAGCTTAACCGTGGCATTGGCATCGACAAGCTCGGCCTCGCGAGCCTTGAGCAGGCGGGCGGCACCAAGCAGGGCCGTCGCATGCATATCGTGGCCACAAGCATGCATGCAGCCGTTGACAGAGGCGAAAGGCTCGCCCGACTCTTCCGCGACGGGAAGGGCATCCATGTCACCGCGCAGCATGATGACCGTGCCGGCCTGATCGTCCGTGCACGTACCGTTGCCCTGGGCCGCCACGGCCGCACCGGCACCGATGAGACCCACAACACAGGAGCCGTCGACGAGCGTGGCAAACGGGATGCCCATCTCGGTCAGACGTGCCTGGATATACGCAGAGGTTTGCGGAAGTCGATTACCCAACTCGGGCGTCTGATGCAGGTCGTGGCGCCACGCAGCAAGCTTGTCTGCAAAAGCTTGAGCCTCGGCAACAAGACCGTCACCGATAGCGGCTTGCGCTGCCGGGGTGGCCTTGGGCGCTGGTTGCGGTTGAAATTCGGACTGAGCTGGTGCCATAGATGCCCTCCAGTATTATTTATGCAGCAAACACTTTGATGGTCTAAAGTGCAAGGTATAACTGTAAGGGCGTTACATTAAAAACGCCGCCCCAGGAGGGCGGCGCAACAAGTTGTTTACAATTGCGCGCAATTATTTCGGCGCAAAAAATTGAAATGTGTCTCGCTCAAGATGATCGACAAGAAGATGAGGACGAAGCCGGCAAGCAGACGCAAGGTGAGCGCCTCCCCCATCAGCAGCACCGAAAACAACACGCCCGAAGGGGACTCCATCGATAGGAGCAATGAGCCCGTCGAGGCCGGGACGTGCGCCAAGCCGACGTTTTGGATGAGCAGCGCCACGCACGTGCAGCCCACCGAGAGAAAGGCCATCACGCCGATAAAGCTCGGCGTCCACACGGACAGAGGCGCTTGGGTCTCGAATAGCAGCGACGAGATCAGGCTCAGCACGCCGTTGCCCACAAACATCCAAAACGTGATGACGTTGATGTCCATCTTGCGGCCATACTTGGCGGTCACCGCCATCTGGATGGCGAAAAAGACCGCACCCGCCAGCGTAATGACGTCACCGATGTTGAATTCAACACTATCGAGCGCCACCAAGCCAATGCCCGCCAAGCACAGCAGTGCTGCACCCAGGTTATAGCGGGTGAGCTTTTCGCCGCTTAGGAAATAGCTCGCGAACGGGACCAGAATGCAATAGGTGCCCGTCAAAAAAGCATTCTTGCCTGCCGTAGTCTGAGCCAGACCGACCGTCTGCAGGGCATAGGCTGCCCACATGAGCGCGCCCATGCTCAGACCAACAATCAGATTGCGAGCATTAAGGTGGGCGGCGATGCGCTTGCGAAAGATAACAAGCATGACCAGCGCTGCGGGAAGAAAACGAACATAGAGCAGTTCGAACACCGGGATGGTGTCGAGCGCGTCCTTCATAGTTGTAAAGGAGTAGCCCCAGATAATCGCCACCGAAAGCAGTAGAACTTTCCAGAACAGCGGCGAACGAGCACCGGCACCACGGGAGGTGCCGCCCGCACCCAAGTCCTCGCGAGCAACAGGGCTATCGGGCATGTTTTCAATTTCGTTGGCAGCGTATTGGGCCATGGAACATCCTCACACTCAAACTGGGCGTGGTGTCCGCACGCGTATGGCTGCGTGCCGCCTCATGGTCAAATAAAAACGGGGCGCCCCGGACCCCCGGCACGCCCCGCTACTGTAGCAACAACCAAGCAGCCCACGCAATCCAGCCCGCTAAAGTATCGAGCAGGAAAGCCTCGATGTTCCGTCAACGCCACATTGCCGCGCTAAATCAATTTGGTCGACTCCAGCTTTTCGATAATCCAGTCGTTGGCTTTGATGACTGGACGGCGGAAGACGACGCCCAGGGCCAGCGACGGAATCAGATAGCTCGCCAGAATGCCCAGCTCAATCCAGTACTCCATATGGTAGGCGCCAGCCATGGCAGCATGCATGGCGTTGATGCCATGGGTGAACGGCAGGAACGGATAGATCGCCTGGAACACGGGGCCGGTCATCTCGATGGGGAACGTGCCGCCCGAACCGCCGACCTGCATGACCAGCAAAACGACGGCAAGCGCCTTGCCGATATCGCCAAACGAAACCGTAAGCGTATAGACGATATTGGAGAACACGAGACTCGCGATCCAGCCCGCCAGCACAAATTGCAGCGGATTGTCGCACTGGATGCCAAAGAACAGGATGTCGCCCGCGCACACGAGCGTTGCCTGCAGCAGCGCCAGACCGCCAAAGAACAGGTAACGGCCCAGATAGATCTCGTGCAGGCGCACGGGGATGAGCTCGTTGATGAGCTCATCGTCAACCGAGACCTTCATCATGGCCGCCAGAACAATCGAGCCCACCCACAGCGACAGGATCGTGTAGAACGGCGCCATGGCAGAGCCGTAATTGCGAATCGGATAGACCGGCTTGCGGTCGAGTGCGACGGGGCCGGAAAGCGACGCGGCCAAACCCTCGGGGTCGTTGCCGATCATCGTCTTGATCGTTGCCAGATCGTCCGACATAAGGGCACCGTCGAGCTCGTCCTTAAACGCGCTGATCTTGTCCGATGCCTCACCCAGCTGATCGGAAGCCTTGTTGACCAGCGTCGCAGCCTTGGAGAGTCCCTTTGCCAGCGAACCGGATGCGTCGGTCAGGCCGTCAACGGCGCTATCCAGGTCATCCGAGATGCTGTTCAGCGAATCCAAAACGCCCGAAACCGTCTTCTTGAGCTCCTTGGCCTTAACTGAGAACGTGGAATCGTAGTCAGTCTTGGCGCCCGAGATACCAGCCTTGGCATCCGCGATTGCCTGATCGACCTCGGCACGCGACTTGTTAACTTCTGCCATGCTGTCAGAAAGGGACTTTGCGGTTGCCGTCAGGTCCTTGGCGTTATTGCGATACTCCACCGCGATTCTACTCAGCGATGTTGCCACAGACTTGAGGCTGTCCTGGAGCTTTTCGTCACTCACCTGCTCGGCAAAACTGCGGAGCTGGTTAGCCACGTCATCGATATCGTTGGCACGCGATTCGAGTGCTGACGCGGCTTCGTTGAGCTGGGTCACCGTAACGTTGACATGCTGGTTCGCGGCATCGAATGCCTTCGCAAGCTCGGCGGACACGTTGTCAAACGAGCCCGCGCTTCCGTCGATCGCGGCGTTGATAGCGTCGTTGGCGGCCTTGAGTGCTTCCTTGGAATCACTAATGCCGCTCTTGGCGTGCTCCATCAGCTGCTTCGTCGACTCATCAACGGTGCCCGTCTGCTTGAGCATGCCGCCCGCCGATGTCAGCGAATCGGACGTTGAGCTCAAAATGCCCGCGAGCGACGTCGCGCTCGCCTGAACGTCCTGCAGGTCCTCGACCGAATCGCCCAGCGTAGAGGAAAGATTGGCGATAAAGTTGCTCACCTGGTCGGTGCTCATGTAATCGAGCAGGCTGGACACGGTCTTAAGGCCGATGGTCGTGATGGTCTTGGTAAAGGTCTCGTTAACCTGACTCTGGACGGCGCTCGAACCCTTTTCAGTCACGATCTGTGCGATGGCGTTGGCCTTCTGATTCTCATAGAACTCGATATCGGCGTGCTTCACCTCGGTCGAGAAAAGCGTCATCATGTCGGCGCTAAACGTTTTAGGGATAACGACGGCTGCGTAGTACGCGCCCGACTTAACGCCCTCAATCGCCTTATCGCGGTCGTTGAGAACGACCCAGTCGAAGTTCTCGTTGCCGCGCAGGGTGGCGGTTACGTTTTCGCCCACGTTGACCTCGACGGGAATCAGATCGCTCTCGTAACCCTCGTCGGTGTTGACCACGGCGATCTTGAGGTTGCCGGTGTTGCCGTACGGATCCCAGCTTCCGGCGATGTTAAACCACGCGTACAGGCACGGCACGATAATGAGACCCATCACGACAATCAAGCCGATCACGGAGCGAGACACGTTTTGGACATCGCGCTTAAACAGGTGCAGGATGTTTTTCATTTATGCCTCACCTCCTTTGGAGTGCTTGCCGAGCGGGGCGTTATTTTCATTCATCACAAACGTGTCATCCCCGTTCTCGGGCACATGGACCACATCGCGATGACCACATTGGCTGACAGCCTGAGTCTTGGGTTCAGACCCCCGCTCGCTCGCATTCAAGCCGAACATGCGACGAGCGGCCGGAATGGCGGCCGTGTGCTCGCGCATCTCGCGGCGCAGGTCCTCATCCGAAAGCGCCGAGATCCGCATCTGGGTGTTGAGGCTCGAGCGGATGTACTCGATGTTGATGAGCCAGCCGCAGATGGCAATGACCGAGATAATCCAGATGACCAGCAGAATGATCTTGCCATTGTTGTCGATATCGAGAACCGTCGACAGAACGAAGAGCAGCACCTGCACGCCGACTACAGCGGCGAAACCGCCCTTGATGTAGTACGGGTAGCGATGTTCAAAGGCGACCGCATGATCGAGCAGCTCGCGACGGTACGAATCGGAATCGAGCATGACACGCATGGCCGTGCGCAGCGAGTAGCGCTGGCGAGGCAGGTCATTGGACTCGCAGATCATCAGACCCGTCGTGGAAAGCTGCTTATCAAAGAGCAGGTTGAGGTTGAGCAGCAACGGGCGCAGCTGCAGACCGATAAAGAGCGCGATGATAAGGAACACGCCCAGGATGCACAGGTTGAACAGGTAGTTGAACGAGTACATGCCGCCGACCGTCTCACGCAGCAGATTGATGCCGTAGGTAAAGGGCAGCAGCGGATGCAGCCACTGGAAGAAGCCGGGCATCATCTCGATGGGGTACATACCCGACGAACCCGGGATCTGCACGATAACCAGAATGACGCCAATTGCCTTGCCGATGTGCTTAAACGTAGTGGACAGCGCGTAAATGATGTTGACGTACGTAAACGAGATGGCGATGCCGCCCAGCACAAAGAGCAGCGGATTGACGCACTGAACGCCAATGACCAGATCGCCCACCGTAACGATGATGGCCTGGAACGCGCCCAGGATCACCAGGAGCAACCAGCGACCAAAGTAGCCCTGACGCGCGGTAAAGCTGCCAACGCCCTCACGGTCGACCTCGAGCTTGTAGATGGCGATGAGCACATAGCCGCCTACCCACAGCGCCAAATTGGTGTAGAAGGGCGCGATGCCCGAGCCGAAGCTCTTGACCGGATAGATTGACTTGGATGTCAGCTCAACCGGAGATGCCATGAAATCTGCCACGTCATTGACGTCGACGTCCATGAGGTCAGCTAACTCACCCATAGACTCAGAGGTCTGCAGCGCCGCAATGTCATTGGCGGCGGTTGCAAGCTTGTCCTGAACCTTGGCAAGCGAGGAATCAGTCTGGGACAGCGTGGTCTTGGCCTGCTTGAGCGTGGCGTCAAGCTGTGCCAGCGTGCCACGCGCGCTCGCAATCGTGGGGGTCATACCCGACACAATGCCGGTCAAATCGCCCGAAACGGCGGCAAAGGAGTCAAGCGCGCTCGAAGCCTTCGGCAGCGCGTTCTGCCCCAGATCGGTCTGAGCCTGACCGAGGTTAGCCGTACCGGTCTTAATTGCCGCGTTGAGCACGTTGCTCGCGTTCGAGATTGCCGTAGCGTCTTTTGCCATGGCGCTCGACTGTGCAAAAAGGCCGTCCTTGATGCTCTGCAGCTTCTGGTTTTGCTCGCGAAGCGAATCGATGGTCGATACAATGCGCGCGTCAATTTCCTCGGAACCTGTCGACGTGTCATTGACGAGAATCTCCAAGTGCCCGATAACGGCCTTATTGTGATCGATCGTTGCCTGGAGAGACTCGAGCGAGTTGTCGATGCGGGTGGTCGTAGATGTGACCGTACCCGTCAGTTTGCCAATCGCAGCGTTCGCGGAGTCTGACGTCTTGGTGAGTGCAAGGCTACCTTCCGAGAGTGCCTTGGAGAGCGAGGTGATGGAGTTGCCCGCCGTGGCGCGAGCCTCGCCCAGCAGGTCGTTGCCCTGGGAGATCGCCTGCGTTAGAGAGGGCGCCTGCCCCTGCAGGCCCGCCAGCGCAGCATCGGCCGAAGCAATCGAGCTGCTCGTCTTTTCGATGGCGGTGTTCATGTCGCCGATGGAATCACGTACTTCGCCCAGGGTATCAGACGCCTCGGACACCGAGCCCGCCAGTGAATCCTGGGTCTGGGTTGCCTTGTCTTTAAGGTCGATGCCAGCATCTTTGGCAATGCCCGCGACGGTCTCGCCCACCGTGGAGACAAACTCCGAGTTGATTTGCTCCTCGATGGTGTTGGCGCCGGTATCGGTGACCTTGGGCGCAATGGCGCTCTTTTTCTCGTTGACGTAATAGGTGAGCTTCGGCTGATGGTAGTTGCCGTCGAGCATCGAGACCAGGTTATCTGAGAAGTTCTTGGGGATCACGATTGCAGCGTAATATTCACCGCTCTCGACGCCCTCTTTAGCATCGGCGGCCGAATCGACGAAGGTCCAGCCCAGTTGATCGTTCTCTTTGAGCTGGTCGACAACCTTGTCGCCCGCGTTGAGCTCGCCCACCAGGTCGTTTTGGGTGCCTTGATCGTTGTTGGCGATGGCAATCTTGATGCCCTGGGTGTTTCCGTACGGATCCCAGTTGGCCACGATGTTGTACCAGGCATACAGCGAGGGAATAACGCACACGCCCAGGGTAACCACCAAGGCGACGGGGTTCACAAGCAATCGCTTAATGTCGCGCCTAAATATCGCAAAGGAGACCTTTGCGTTGGATAGTTTGCTGCCGAGACTCACGCTTGGACCATCCATCCTGTCGTTGAATCGAATCGTACTATCGACAACCATTGTACGTAGGCGCTTTAGTGCCTCGCGGCACAATGGTGCTGAGTTTTGCGGGTAGCAATATACTACGAAGATGAGTTAACGTACAGATGTACAGTATCTTTAATTTCAGCAGGTCACAAAACCACAACCCGCACAAATTAGCAATCCGATTAGTCTTTGGGGACGTTCTTAAACGACTAGTCAAACAAGAACGTCCCCAACGACTAGTCATTTAAAAACGTCCCCAACGACTACTTTGGACCACGAAAGCGTCGCAGGTTGAGCATAAGTCAGCGAAAACGCCCCTAAGTGAGCAAGGTGACGTGAAAGAGGAGGGAAGCGTACTTCGGTACGCGACCGACGATTGAACGTCAGATTGCCGCTTAGGGGCGTTTGCAGCGTCGAGTCGTTACGGCGTTTGGTAAAACGCCGTAACTAAAGGCGCAGCGTCGGCTGGTCCGCCGTTCGTTAGAACGGCGGAACGAAGGGCAGCGTCGACCGGTCCGCCGTTTGTTAGAACGGCGGAACCAATTACATCAGCTCGCAGACGGCTGCCGCGAAGGCTACAGGATCCTCGGGGAGGATGCCTTCGACCAGCAGGGCCTGATCGTAGAGCAGGCCGGAGTACTGTTTGATCTTATCGGCGTCGCCCGCCTTCTGGGCAGCGACGAGCTTGGCGAAGACCGGGTGCTTAGCGTTGAGCTCGAGCACGCGCTGGCTCTTGGGCATGCCGTCGGGCGCACCCTCGGGACCCTTCTGGAGCACCTTCTCCATCTCGAGCGAAAGCGGGCCTTCGGTGGTGATGCAGGCGGGGGCATCGGTCAGGCGCGCGGAGACGGCAACCTTCTCGATCTTGTCGCCGAGCGCCTCCTTCATGGCGTTAAAGAGGTCCTCGTTCTCCTTGGTAGCGTCCTCGGCCTCCTTCTTCTCGTCATCGGTCGCCAAGTCAAGATCGCCGGTCGCGACGTTCTTAAGCTCCAGGTGACGATCCTCGACCTCGGGCTCGGCGCCATCGGCAACCGCCTTCTCGGCAGCCTCGCGAGCAGCGTCATCCTCGTAGACCTTGGGCATATCGGCAGCCACGTACTCACGCATGGCCTGGAAGGTGAACTCATCCACGTCCTGCGTCAGCAGCAGCACGTCGTAACCGCGGTCGAGCACGCCCTTCACGACGGGCATCTTGGCCAGGCGCTCGCGCGAATCGCCGGCGGCGTAGTAGATGGCCTTCTGGCCCTCGGGCATGCCCTTGGCATACTCGGCCAGCGTGATCATCTTCTGCTCCTTGGCAGACCAGAACAGCAGCAAGTCGGCGAGCTCGTCGGCCTTCATGCCGTAGCTCGAGTAGATACCGTACTTAAGACCGCGACCAAAGTTCTCAAAGAACTTCTCATATGCCTCGCGGTCGTTGTCGCGCATATCCTCAAGATCGGCGGTAATTTTCTTCTCCACGCGTTTGGCGATGGCCTTGAGCTGTCGGTTCTGCTGCAGCGTCTCGCGCGAAATATTGAGCGTCACGTCGGCAGAGTCCACGACACCGCGCACGAAGTTGTAGTAATCAGGCAGCAGGTCGTCGCACTTCTCCATAATCAACACGTTGGAGCTGTAGAGTGCCAGACCCTTCTCGTAGTCCTTGCTGTACAGATCGAACGGGGCGCGGCCCGGCACAAACAGCAGGGCGTCGTACTCGAGCGTGCCCTCGGCATGGAAGCTAATGGTGCGCGCGGGGTCATCAAAGTCGTGGAACGTGGACTTGTAGAACTCGTCATAGTCCTTCTGCTCAACGTCGGAGCTACGCTTTTTCCAGATCGGCGTCATGGAGTTGACGGTCTCGAGCTCCTGATAGTCCTCGTACTCGGGCTTGTAGTCGTCGCCAGCGTCCTCGGGCTTGGGCTTCTGGCGGCTCTTGGTCACCATCATCTGAATCGGGTAGCGCACATAGTTGCTGTACTGCTGAATCAGGCTCTTGAGGCCCCACTCGGTCAGGAAGCGATCGTAGGTCTCGGCCTCGCCATCGGCGTCGAGTTTCTCGTTCTCGCGCAGCGTGAGGATAACGTCGGTACCGTGCTCGGCACGCTCGCCGTCCTCGATGGTGTAGCCCTCAAGACCGTCGGATTCCCACACATGAGCGGCGTCCTCGCCATAGGCGCGGCTGACCACCTTCACATGGCTAGCAACCATAAAGGCCGAGTAGAAGCCCACGCCAAACTGACCGATAATATCGACATCGGAGCCCTGCTGCTCGGCGTTCTCGGTCTTAAACTCCTCGGAGCCGGAATGCGCAATGGTACCCAGATTGCGCTCGAGCTCCTCGGCGGTCATACCGATGCCGTTATCCGAAATAGTGATCGTGCGGGCATCCTTATCAAAGGAGACACGAATGGCCAGGTCGCCCTGGTCGAGCTTGACGCTCGAATCCTGCAGGCTCTTAAAGTTGAGCTTGTCGACGGCATCGCTCGCGTTGGAGATAAGCTCGCGCAGGAAGATTTCCTTATTGGTGTAAATGGAGTTGATCATGAGGTCGAGCAGTTTTTTGCTCTCGGTCTTAAATTGACGCATGTGCAGTCCTTTCGCGCTACCCCCGTCCGCAAAAACGGCCCGGTTGCCCGAGCCGCCTCGCAGACCTGCTATGTTCAGACTTAGATTTTATAACCCATTAGCGCGCATATATACATACGGAATCGAAAAACTGTATGTTGCAATGCCCCATGCGCCAATTATCGAGGAGTGTCCCCAACTGCCGGCAGAAAAGGAGCGTCCCTATCTGTCGCCCAGCAGCTTGGCCATCCAGGCATGAGGCTGGCCTTCGTCTTCGTAGTCCACCGGGGCAATCTGCGTGTAGCCGGCCTTGGCATAGAGCGGCAGCACGTACTCCTGTGCATGCAACTTTATGAGCTTGGCGCCGGCATCGCGCGCAGCAGCGTCGCTGGCTTCGATAATCTTGCTTGCCAGACCGCGACGGCGCATGGCGGACAGCACGGCGACGCGCCCCATAATATAGGTCTCCCCCGCTGCGACGCCTTCGTCCAAGTCGCACGCCGGCGAAACCGGAGCCTCTGCATCTGCCGCGCGCTCCAGTTCCTCGGGAAACACGCGCGAGCAGCCGGCGAGCTCGCCGTCCACGTAGAGCGTCACATGGATGCAAGTCGGCGCCTCATCGATAGCGTCGAACTCGTTCTCGTAGCCTTGCTCGTCCATAAAAACGGCGCGGCGCACCTGCGCCGCGTCATCAAAGCAACCCATCTTGAATTGGATATCCATGGCAGTCCCTTGCTCAAGCTAAACGATTGGCACTGATTGTAGCGAAAGGAAATCCACTCACGCTCGGCCACGCATACTACAGTCACCGAACAACCGCCACGCATTTGCCGCACCCCAACGAAACACCAAGCCAGAACCCCGGCGCGTTGCCGGGCTTTCACGTAACGGCAACTACTCAAACGACTCATCCTGCTGAGTAGGAAACGTCACCGTGATGGTAGTCCCCACACCCAGCTCGCTCGATAGGTCGAGCGAAGCATGGTGATACACGGCGGCATGCTTAACGATGGCCAGACCCAAGCCCGTTCCGCCACGTGCCTTGGAGCGGCTCTTGTCCACGCGATAGAAGCGCTCGAACACCTTGCCCTGCTCCTCGGGCGCGATGCCGATACCCGTATCGGCAACCGTCAGGTACGGATGGCCCTCATCATTGGTCCCACACCGAAGCGTAACCGTGCCACCGGGCTGGTTATAGCGAATGGCGTTACTGGCCAGGTTATAAATCAGCTCGTCGATCAGGCGTGGCACACCTTCGACCACAACGGGCTTCGTCTTGCGCACGATGGTCACGTCCGACTGTCGGGCGACCTGCTCAAGGCGCTGCTCCACCGTCGTAATAGCGCGCGAGAGCTCAATGGGTTCCGTGGAACCAATAGGCACTGCCTCGCCCTCGGTCGCGCGCTCGGCCTCGTCCAGGTTAGACAACGTCAAGATGTCGTTTACCAGCGCTGCCAGACGGCCCGCCTCGCGATAGATTCGACCGCCAAAGTCACGCAGGTCGTCCTCGCCCTCGACCATGCCATTTGCAATGAGCTCGGCATAGCCCGAGATTGCGGTAAGTGGGGTTTTGAGTTCGTGGGTGATATTTGCCGTAAACTCACGACGCATGCGATCGTTGTCGGCCAGCACCGCCATCTGGCGCTTAAGCTCCTGGCGCTGCGATTCAATGCGCTCGAGCATGGGAACCATCTCGGCATAGGCATGTTCATAACTGCGGCGCGGATGGTCGAGGTCAACCTCTTGCAAGGGCGCAATGATGGCACGGGATTCACGATGAGCCAAGAAAAATGCAAGCACCGCACCTGCTGCCGCGATAAGCAGCATTGGCGCCACCAGTGAGAGCAAAATCGCCGCAACGCCAGGCTGGGCTTGCGCCAGACGAACGACTTGACCGTTATCGAGGGCCACGGCGCGATACAGCATAACCTCGTCGAGCGTGGAGCTCGAGCGTTCCGCGGAACCGAAGCCGTTCTCAAGTGCCGCGGCAACCTCGGGGCGATCGCGATGGTTGGGCAACATGGAGGGCGATGCCTCGTTGTCGTAGGCAACCGAGCCGTCTTTGTTGATCAACGTAATGCGCAGATCCTCACGATCGAGGCTGCGCAAAAATGCGATGGGCTCCTGCTGTTCGTTTAAGGCGGCGGCAATCAGCTCGGTTTCTTGCGAGAGATGCGCGCTCGTCGCATCTGCCAAAGTGTTTTGCACAAAGAACGCGCCCAACACTGTAAAGGCGACAATCACCGCCATGGCACAGATAAAAATCGTCGCGAACACGCGATGGGAAAGCGTGTGCTTTCCCTGGGGGGCGAAGACCACGGGCTACTCCTCCGATGCGGCAGCTACGAGATCAGCGTCTTCGTTTCCGTCGTCGGCAGAAGGCTCCGCCAGGCGATAGCCCACGCCACGCACCGTCTCGATGGCGCTCGCATGCTCGCCGAGTTTCTGGCGGAGTGTCTGCACGTGCACGTCGACGGTACGCGAACCGCCGTCGAAGTCCCAGCCCCAAACGCTCTGCAGCAGCGACTCGCGGGTAAAGACCACGCCGGGCTTACGCATAAGATACTCGAGCAGGTCGAACTCACGCAGGGTAAGTTTGAGCGGCTCACCGGCAACGGTCACCTCGCGATGGCTGGGCGAAAGCACGATGTCGCCCACGCTGAGCACATCGCTTGCCTGCTTGACCATGCCACCGCGACGCAGCAGCGCGCGGCAACGGCTGGCGAGCTCCATAAGCGAGAACGGCTTGGTCAGGTAGTCGTCGGCACCGCCATCGAGCGCCATGACCTTGTCGAGCTCGGTGTCCTTGGCGGTAAGCATCATGATGGGCACCGTCGCCGTCAGGCGATCGGCGCGCAGGCGACGCATAATCGCCAAGCCGTCGGTATCGGGCAGCATAATGTCGAGCAGCACGGCATCGGGCACCCTTCGCGCCACGGCAGCCTTAAACTCGCCATCGCACGAAAAACCCTCGGCCTCGATTCCCTGTTTGCGCAGCGCGTAGACCGTCAAATCCCTGATGTTGTCGTCGTCCTCGACGTAATAGATCATGTTGAACCCCTTTGCGGCCGGTGTGACCGCATCTTAACCCTAAAGACGCCTGTAATAGACGGTGTCAGCCAAAACGACCCGTCAAATAATCCGCCGTGCGCGGATCGGTCGGATTTTTAAAGAGCTGAGCGGTGGGCGCATGCTCCACCAGCTCGCCCAGTAAGAAGAAAGCAACCGAGTCGGAAATACGCGCAGCCTGCTGCATGTTGTGCGTAACGACCACCAGTGTGCAGGTCTCCTTGAGCTCGCAGGCCAGCTGTTCCACCACCAGCGTCGACACGGGATCGAGGGCGCTCGTGGGCTCGTCCATCAGCAGAATGTCGGGCTGCACGGCAAGCGCGCGGGCGATGCACAGGCGCTGCTGCTGTCCTCCCGAAAGACCCAGGCCCGACTCCTTGAGTTTGTCCTTGACCTCGTCCCACAGGGCAGCGCGGCGCAGGGAGTCCTCGACCAACTCGTCGAGCACAACGCGGTCGCGCACGCCCATACCGCGAGGGCCATACGCGACGTTGTCGTAGATGCTCATGGGAAACGGGTTGGGGCGCTGGAACACCATACCCACACGCTGGCGCAGACGACAGATGTCGTAAGCGCCCAGGATATCCTGACCGTCGAGTACGATCTTGCCCTCGATGCGACAATCCTTGATGCCGTCGTTCATGCGGTTAAAGCAGCGCAGGAGCGTCGACTTGCCGCAGCCCGAGGGACCGATAAACGAAGTGATCTGCTTGTCGCGGATCTTTATGGACACGTCCTTGAGCGCATGGTGATCGCCATAGAACAGGTCAAGGCTCTCGACATCGATACGCGTCGGCGAGGCCGCCAGGTCCTCCGCCGTGGGGCGAGTCGCATCCCCGACTTCGCGCTCGTGCGCGGCCTGGGCCTGCGCCTCCATGAGTTCCTCTAGCTCCGTGGGCTCCATAGCCGCAGCAGCCCTCATACCGCATACCTCCACATCGATATCAATTCATCAGCATCGATAGTAGAAAACGCGGCTTATACGCACGTGAGCGCATTGTCAAGTGTTTGTAAGGGCACCTTGGCTATGCCGCCGGCAACTCGATGGTGAATATCGTGTGCTCGGGCGTCGATTCGCACGCGATCGTGCCACCGTGAGCCGCAACGATCTCCTTGGCGATGGCAAGGCCAAGCCCGGCGCCGCCGCGATTGGTCGCGCGCGCCGCATCCAGGCGATAGAACTTCTCAAAGATCACCTTGAGCTTAGCCGCAGGAATCGGGTCACCGTGGTTAATAAAGCGCACGCGCACGCCGCCGTCATCTTGGCGTCGGGCCTCGATCGTAATGGTCGAGCCTTCGTAACTATAGGCGACGGCGTTTTTCATGATGTTGTTAAACACGCGGGCCATCTTGTCGCCATCCACAAGTACCGTCAGGTCCTCGTGCACATCAATCTGTGCTTCCTTATGCTGCTCGTTGAGAATGGGGTAGAACTCATCGGTGACCTGCGCCAACAACAGGCTCAAGTCGACGTAGCCGCGCGTGAGCACAATATCGTGGAAATCAAAGCGTGTAATGTCGAAGAACTCCTCGACAAGTGCGTCGAGCCGATGTGCCTTGTCAAGCGCCACGCCCGTAAAGTGTGCGCGTTGCTCGACTGGCAGCTCGGGAGCCTCCTGCAGCAGGGAGAGGTAGCCCACCACGCTGGCGAGCGGCGTGCGCAAGTCATGCGCCAAGTATGTGACCAAGTCGTCCTTGCGATGCGATTCATCGCGTAGGGCCTGCTGCACCCTACGCTCGCGATCGCGCACGCGGTTGAGCGCACCCTCGACCTCCAGGAAGTCGCCGTCGATGTTATCCCAGGCGTCAGGATGATCGATCAGGCGGTCCTGGATACGGGCGGCAAGCACGCGATCGGCATACTGCTCCCCTTGCTCGCAGCCTTGGTAATACAGCGCTCGGCCACAAAAGAATAAGACGCACACGGCAAGCGCCAGGATAAAGCCAAGCATGTTGAATACAAAGCCGGCGTCAAAGAACACCGGCTCGGCAATGCCGCCAAGAGCCATGGCACCAATCGCCAGCGTGATTACCCACGCGGCACCGCCGATCACCACGCAACGGCGCACGGTTTCGAATCGATCGATCAGCAAAAACCCGATAAGCAAAACTGCCAAAATGCCAGTGATGTTGTCGATGCCGATCAGCAGCAGGCTCAGCAAAAAGAGCAGTACCGTCGCGAGCGCGCGGTTGTCGACGACCGCCCTCACGTATTCAAAAAGTCGATCGGGCACCTCGAACGCCTGCCTATCGTCTTTTGTCATATCAAGATCCTCACAAGCGAAAAGCGTTATTCGATGATGTAGCCGACGCCCCAGACGTTTTTGATAAAGCGCGGTTTTTGGGCGTCGTCGCCAATCTTTTCGCGCAGGTGGCGAATGTGCACCATCACCGTATTGTTGGAGCCGGGCATAAAGTCCTCGTTCCACACCGCGCGGAACAGGTCCTCCACGGCCACCACGCTGCCGCGGTGCTCGACCAGATACAGCAAGATGGAATACTCGATAGGCGTAAGACGCACCGGCGCCCCGTCCACTGTCACGGCACGAGCGTCGCGGTTGATCTCGAGACCGTCGAGCTGAATGACCGGAGACTCAGCCACCTGCACTCGGCTACCGTAGCTGGTATAGCGGCGAAGCTGAGCATGGACGCGCGCGACAAGCTCCAACGGACGGAACGGCTTGACCACGTAATCGTCCGCACCGAGCGAAAGGCCCTCAATCTTATCCTGCTGGGCATCGCGAGCCGTCAGCATAATCACGGGATAGGTGTGGCTGGCACGAATCGTACGCAGCAGTTCAAAGCCGTCGATATCAGGCAGCATGACATCTAGCAGCGCCAGATCAAACTCTTGCTCCAAGATTGCTTTGGCCGCATCAGCCCCGCTATAGGCAATCTGAACATCAAAGCCTTCTTTTGTAAGGTAGATACCCACCAGGTCGGCGATGGCTTTCTCGTCGTCGACTACCAAAATGCGCTCGTTCATGCACGCTCCTCTCGCGCTCCATTATGCCCGAGGGGACGCCCGCCACACACAACAAGCGCGGGCGATTAAGTCGTCCTTAAGCACCCATGTGTCCGTTTGGGCACAGATGCAGGCCATGCGCGCGCTCGACGCTCGCCACCGCCGGCAAACGATATACTCTAGTGCCAGAAGAGACCACCCCGTCGAAAGCGAAATCCGTGAAGCCCTTCACCTCTTTTGCAAAGCGCTCTGCCCAGCTTGCCACCGGCTTTATCTGTGCCGTCGCCCTTGTTGCCGGCGCGCCAACGGTCGCCGGCGCACAAGTGCTCACGACCGACGACGTTTGCGGCAAGACTGCCGATGCGCGCGGTATTACGGCCGAGAACCTTCCTGATATCGAGGCCACCAACGCCATTGTCATGGGTAAGGACGGCTCCGTCTATTATGGGCGCGGCGCCGATGAGCAAGTCAAGATCGCCTCAATTACCAAGGTCATGACCGCGATTCTGACCGTCGAAAACTGCAAAATGGACGAGAAGATCACGGTGAGCAATGCTGCCGCCACCGTAGGCAACTCGACCGCCGGCCTGCTCGAAGGCGACGAGCTCACGGTGGAGCAGGCCCTGCGCGGCCTGATGATTCCCTCGGGTAACGATGCCGCCATCGCACTTGCCGAGCACGTGGGCAAAAAGATCGACCCCAAGACCAAGGACGCCGTGGCCACCTTTGTAAAGGCCATGAACGAGCGCGCTAAAAAGCTTGGCTGCACCGGCACGGTCTTTGAGAATCCGCACGGCCTGGATTTTGACGAGTGGGCCGGCGATATGCACTCGACCGCACATGATGTAGCACTGATGATGCAGGAGGCCATGAAAAACGACACGTTCCGCGAGGTCGTGGCGAGCGAGGACTCCTGGATCGAGGTTACGGGCGCCGACGGCTCCGACCATTCGCATTCCATGGATACGCACAATGAGCTGCTGGGGCAGGACGGCAATATCGGCGGCAAGACCGGCACCACCGACGACGCGGGCTATTGCTTTGCGAGCGCCTACAATCGCGATGGCGACGAGGTCTACACCGTCGTTTTGAACTCCACCACCACCGACCAGCGCTTTACCGATACGGCGACCCTTGCCAACTGGTACTACGGCCACAAAGTTACGGTTGCGATCGCCAATACGCAGGAGAAGACCGCCAACGGTAATCCCCTCATGGCGCGTATTGGGCAGACCGACTGGACCGATAAGACGATCGACGCCACGCTCGCCGATCCCGCGGCTCAGACGACCGTGTTCTCGCTTGCCGGCGAGGTGACCGAGAAGGTTAGCTACGACGACCTTTCGGGCACGGTGCACGTGGGCGACAAGGTAGGCAGCATCACGCTCAAGCAAGACGGCACCAAGATTGCCGTCGTTGATTTGGTTGCCGACGAGGAGGGCTCGGGGCCAAACCCCATCGAGTGGCTACTGGTAAAGCTCGACCGCCTGAGTCGCCGCATTGACAACCGCCCGCTCACGGCCGAAAGCGAGACCGTAGCCAAGGCACCCGAGGCGTAGGGTCGAAGAACAACACGCTCACTGAAAGAAGGCATCCGAAAGGATGCCTTCTTTTTTGAGGGTTCGAATCCCCAGCGCCCTTTCTCGATAATAAAAAAATGGCCCCAAACGGGACCCTTTTTCAAATTCATACTGGCGGAGAGCTGGGGGTTCGAACCCCAGTACAACAGCCATTCTACCTGCGGAAACGCCGATTCCTACTGTCAGCGATTGCCAACATCCCCGCCGTCCATGGCGTCGACCGCCACCTTGAGGTCGTCGAGCTTCTGGCGCACGTAGTAGCGCATCGTCGTCTTGATGTCGGCGTGCCCCATGATGCGCGAGAGCTTCGAGACCTCCATGCCCTCGTTGACGCACGCCGTGACGCAGGCTCACCATGGTGACGCGCGGCAGCGACGTCCCGTCGGGGTAGCTCCCCGCGGCGAAGCGGCGCATGCGCTCGCCCGCGGTCACGGGGCTCAGCAG
>RKAY01000076.1 GCA_014846205.1 Collinsella aerofaciens
CCTGCGACACCCGCCAAACGGGACTCAACAACAACGCACTTGTGATCGGCCCCTCGGGAGCCGGCAAGACCCGAAACGTCCTCAAGCCCAACCTGCTGCAGATGAACTCGAGCTATATCGTTCTCGACACCAAAGGGACGCTTTGCCGCGAAGTGGGACCCGTGCTGGCAGCCCACGGTTACCGCGTGCAATGTCTCAACTTCGCCGACCTCAACACCGTCCCGGCCCTTGCGCCCGGCATCGAGCGCTGCGGCTACAACCCCCTGAGGCACATTCGCCGCAAGGCGGACGGCAGGCCCAACCAGCAGGACATCCTCTCGGTGGCAAAGGCCATCTGCCCCATCGAGGACAACAACCAGCCTTTTTGGGATCATGCGGCGGCAAACCTGCTGTCGTGTCTTATCGCCTACGTCACCGAACAGCTGCCCGCCGACGAGCAGACGATCAGCTCGGTCATCAAGCTCATCGAGCACCTGCAGGACGGTGCCACGGGTCGATTGTTTGACGACCTGATCACGACCGACCCCCAAAGCTATGCCCTCTCGCTATGGCGGCGCTACGCCATTACGCAAAATGCCGAGCGCATGCACGCGAGCATCGTCGGCATCCTTGCCGAAAAGGTCATGTGTCTGGGATTCGACGGTGCGGCACAGCTCTATCGTGAGTGCCATCAGGTGGACTTCGCTTCCATGGGACACACCCCCTGCGCCCTGTTTGTAACCGTGAGCGATATTGACCGCAATCTCGATCCGCTGACCGGCCTCTTTATTTCGCAGGCGTTTATGGGCCTCATTCGTGAGGCCGATAGGCAGCCCGACGGCAGTCTGCCCGTGCCCGTGCGCTTTATGCTCGATGACTTCGCAAATCTGCAGATCCCCCAGATCGACAACGTGCTCTCGATTATCCGAAGCCGCAACATCTGGGCAACGCTGCTGCTGCAGTCGACCAACCAGCTCGATGCGCTCTATGGCGAGGCACGCGCACGCTCCATCATGGGCAACTGCGACACGCATCTGGTGCTGGCGTTCCAAGACCCCGAGAGCGTCCGAGTGTTTTCCGACCGAGCCGACGCATTGCCCAGCACACTTATGGCGACGCCAATCGATCGCTCGTGGCTCTTTGTGCGCGGTCGTGCCCCCGAGCAGGTCGAACGCTTTAGGCTCGAAGACCATCCGCTGTACGGGGAACTGCCCGAGGCGCAGCGCGACACCACCCAGGTCGAATTCGCCCATTAACAACGCCGCGCAGTCCGCCACGCTCGACCGCAAACAGCAAGGGCCCGCATCCCAACGGATACGGGCCCTTGTCAGCTATGCGTTACTTATCGCAGCGAATCCTACTTGCGGTGAGCGCGGTAGAACTCGATGAGCGCCTGGGTCGAAGCGTCCTGCTCGGCCTTGGCGGCGTCATCGTGGAAGGCCGGAGTGATCTGCTTGGCAAGCTGCTTGCCCAGCTCGACGCCCCACTGGTCGTAGGAGTCGATGCCCCAGACCGTGCCCTCGACAAACGTGATGTGCTCGTACAGGGCGATGAGCTCGCCGAGCGCAAACGGGGTCAGCGTGTCACCGAAGATCGAGGTCGTCGGACGGTTGCCCTCAAAGCAGCGGGCCGGGACGATCTGCTCGGGCGTGCCCTCGGCACGCACCTCATCGGCCGTCTTACCAAAGGCGAGCGCCTTGGTCTGGGCCAGGAAGTTGCCCAGGAACAGCTCGTGCACGTCCTGACCGCTGTCGGTCGCAGGGTTGGCGGTATTGGCAAAGGCGATGAAATCGGCCGGGACCACCACGGTGCCCTGGTGCAGCAGCTGGTAGAAGGCGTGCTGACCATTGGTACCGGGCTCGCCCCAGAAGATCTCACCGGTATCGGAGGTCACAGCGCTGCCGTCCCAGCGGACGTGCTTGCCGTTGGACTCCATGGTGAGCTGCTGCAGGTAGGCCGGGAAGCGGTGCAGATACTGGCAGTACGGAAGCACAGCGTGGCTCTTGGAACCGAAGAAGTTGACGTACCAGACGTTGAACAAACCCATTAGCGCGACGGCGTTGTTCTCGAGCGGCGTGTTGCAGAAGTACTCGTCGATGGCGTGGAAGCCCTCGAGGAACTGCTGGAAGCGCTCGGGGCCGAGCACGACGATCAGCGACAGGCCCACGGCGGAGTCAACGGAATAGCGGCCGCCGACCCAGTTCCAGAAACCAAAAGCGTTAGCGGGGTCGATGCCGAAGGCCTCGACCTTCTCGAGTGCGGTGGAAACGGCGACGAAGTGCTTGGCCACGGCCTCGGCGTTCTGCTCATCGGAGCCGTCGATGGCGCCCTGAGCCTTGAGCTGCTCGAGCATCCAGGTCTTGACCTCGCGAGCGTTGGTGAGGGTCTCGAGCGTGGTGAAGGTCTTGGAGACGATGATCACGAGCGTGGTCTCGGGATCCAAGCCCTTGAGCTTCTCGGCCTGGTCGTTGGGGTCGATGTTGGAGATATAGCGGCAGTCGATACCGGCGTCGGCATAGGGACGCAGGGCCTCGTAAGCCATGACCGGGCCCAGGTCGGAGCCGCCGATGCCGATGGACACCAGGTGCTCGATCTTCTTGCCGGTGACGCCCTTCCACTCACCGGAGCGCACGCGCTCGGCGAAGGCATACATGCGATCGAGGACCTCGTGCACGTCGGCGACGACATCCTGGCCGTCGACGATAAGCTGGCCTTTCTCGCTTGCCGGACGGCGCAGCGCGGTGTGCAGGACGGCGCGGTCCTCGGTGGTGTTGATGTGCTCGCCGGAGAACATGGCGTCGCGGCGCTCCTCGAGCTTCACCTCGCGGGCAAGATCGCACAGCAGCTTGACGGTCTCATCGGTCACCAGGTTCTTGGACAGGTCGAAGTGCAGGTCACCGGCGTCAAAGCTCAGCTTGTTCACGCGCTCTGCATCGGCAGCAAACCAAGCCTTAAGGTCGATGCCCTCGGCCTCAAGCTTCTCCTGATGGGCCTCGAGCGCCTTCCAAGCGGCAGTCGACGTAGCGTCGATAGGTGCGGCAACAGTTGCCATAAAGTCCTCCTCAACATACGGGCGCATACCTCCATGCGCCCGGATAATCAGATAGCCCTATTCTAGCGCAGGTCAAGACCGTAATCAGCGAGCGTTGCCAATCCGCCCCCAAACGGCGACCGACCAAAAAGGGACAGGTTAATTTTGGCAGGTCAAACGCTTTACCAATCAAAAAGAACCTATCCCTTTATGGTAAATATTAGGCCGCGGCGCACACGCTACCGAGCAGCTCGCGCAAGGGAGATCCGATGCCTTCCAGCAGCTCGGGCGCGATGATGGCAAAGACGGGAACCTCTCCGGCTCCCACCGTAGCGGGCACCTTGCCCTCCGAGACAATGCAACCATACGGGACAAAGCCGTCCTCACCGGCATCGAGCGCCGCCATGCGACGAGCGAGCTCACGCGCAAAGCCGGCCGTATCGGCATCGCCGATCGCCAGGACAAAGTCCACGCCCTCGTCGGTCGCTAGGGCCACGGCCTCGTCGACCAACCCATCTCCCCCGTCGGCTCCAACCGAGCCGCAGCGAAAGAGTACTCGTTCGAGCAGAGCCCGATCGAGCGAACCAAGTGCCGCCGAGACGAGCTCGTCGCGCGTGTGTTTATCGCCTCCCAGCACGACCAGTGCCTTGGTGCCGCCATAGTGGGCAACCAATCGTCCGCACCAGCGAGCCACATCCCCATCCGCAACCAAGCGCGTCGGCATACCAAACCCATAATTGACCATCTTTCCCACAACCCTTCCGTGCGTATAGGCGGTATCAATCGTTAGGCTCATGCTACGAAGCGAGCTTTTCCGAGCTGTTTCGCACTCTTTAGGGCTGCGTTAAAAACCCGATGCAACCGCACGACCATATCTGCCAAAAAGGGTCAGGTTTTGACGGTGTCCGCGCAAGCAGGTATTATCGAACAGGTATTCGATAAGAACATGTGTTTGATGGGAGGAACGCGTGGGGCACGAGCGTCATACCTATATCTGCATCGACCTTAAGACGTTCTACGCCAGCGTCGAGTGCGTCGACCGCGGGCTCGACCCGCTCACTACGTGCCTGGTCGTTGCCGACGAATCGCGCGGGCGCACGACCATCTGCCTCGCCATCACGCAGGCCATGAAGGACCTCGGGATACACAACCGCTGCCGTCTGTTCGAGATTCCCGATGGCATCGATTGCATCAAGGCGGTGCCGCGCATGCAGCACTACATGGAGGTGTCGGCGCAAATCTACGGCATCTACCTGGAATACGTGAGTCCGCAAGACATTCACGTCTATTCAATCGACGAGTGCTTTATCGACGTGACGCCCTATCTAGACCTCTACCATACCGATGCCGAAGGGTTCGCCTGCATGTTGCGCGATGAGGTCCTCGCGCGAACCGGCATCACGGCGACGGTCGGTATCGGTCCCAATCTATTCCAAGCCAAGGTAGCGCTCGACATTACCGCTAAGCACGTGCCCAGCCGCATCGGCATACTCGACGACGAGACCTTTCGCAAGGAGATCTGGCCCCATCGTCCCATCACCGATATCTGGGGCATCGGCCCCGGCGTGGCGGCGCGGCTCGAAAAGTACGGCGTCTACGACCTGATGGGCGTCGCCGCCCTTGACGAAAATCTGCTCTACGACGAGCTCGGCGTCAATGCCGAATATCTTATCGACCACGCCTTCGGGCGTGAGCCGACAACCATCGCCGATATCCAAGCTTATCGCCCGCAAGCGACCTCGACCACCACGGGGCAGGTGCTCTCGAAGGGCTATGCCTACGAGCAGGCCTACACCGTCTTGCGCGAAATGGTCGATGCCGCCGTGCTGGATTTGATCGACAAGCACGTGGTGTGCGACAGCATCTCGCTCTTTGTGGGCTACGCGAGCGAGCGCGCCGACATCCGCAGGCTCGACGCCAGCGGCACAGCGCAATATGTGGACGGATGCGGGCACCTGCGCTCGAGTACCTCGGGCATCGAACCCGCAGTGACCGACGGCCCCGAGCTCGCGCCCCGTGCTCCCAAGCCCGTCCAGCGCGATGACGAACGGCGTCGCCTGGTGCGCGAAGCGCAGGCAATCGATGGCATCTTTGTGGGAGAGCATGGCGGCAAACCGCGTGGTGGCTATGCCGCACTCTTTGCGCACTCCAACGCCTCGCGAAAGCTGCCCGAGCGCACTAATTCGTTTAAGAAGATCATGGGGTATTTCGATGACCTTTGGGCACAAACGGTCGATCCCAAACGACCGGTCAAGCGCATCAACCTGGGATTTGGCAACCTCATGCCCGAGGAATTTGCCACCATCGATCTGTTCAGCGATATCGAGGCCGATGAGCGCGAGCGCGACCTGGCGCGCGCCGTCCTGGCCGTGAAAGGCAAGTACGGCAAGAACGCACTCGTCAAGGGATTAAGCTTTACCGCCGGCGCCACCGCGCGCGAACGCAACGACCAAGTTGGAGGACACCGTGCCTAAGCCCAAACAACAGCCTGTGCGTCCGCCGACCGCCTTCGAGCGCCTGGCGGACCCCGAGGGCAGACGCCGCGCCGCCGATCCCAACCTCACCGCCAACGGTGCTGTGCGCGCCGGCCGTGCCGCGCAGTTTATGCCCTTTGCCGCCCTCACGGGATACTACGATCTCGTACGTAAGCAAGAAATCACCGTCGAGCCCAAATGCGAACTCACGGAAGAAAAAGCCCTCGAGCTTTCGAACAAGCTCGAGGGCCTCAAACGTGGCGATCTGGTCCGCGTCACCTATTACGATACGTACGGCTATCGTAGCCGCACCGGCATTCTCGACGAAGTGCTCCCCACGTTCAAGCTGCTCAAACTCAGGGATATCGCCATTGACTTCGACGATATCCAAAACATCGAGCTGCGCGGCCGAGCCTAATCGAACACCCCGATCTCGATGCGAGCAACTAGAGCCTCATGACGTAATAGCCCGCATCCTTCACCGCGGCCTCAAGTGCCTCGCGGTCAATCGGATGTTTCGAGCGCACGCGCGCCGTGTGGTCCGCAAACGTTACCGTAGCCCACACGCCATTCAGCGCATTGAGGGCATTCTCGACGTTCTGAGCGCAGCCATCGCAGCTCATGCCGCCAATAAGCAACTCATCGCTATAGGAATAGTGCGACGCATCGGTATCCACCACAACAACCTTTTCGGCCTTCTTGCCGCTCGCGCCATCGCTGCAACAGCTCTTCCCGTGTGTCGAAGCGGCAATGCGACGCAATCCAAAAAACATGCCGACGGCAATGACGGCCAGCACGATGAGATTCGCAGGGTTGAGCCAGTCACTCATGCGTTCCCCTTTCAAGTAGCCCTATCTAGATACCCCCATGGGGTGTCCCCATCTTAACCCAAAATCATGTCCGTTCGATCAATTAGTTTCCCGCTTCAAACTTTTTTGTTGACCTTGGCTTACTTTAGTGTATAAGTTTTCCTAGGCTAACAACTGAGGACCCGAAAGGAGCATCGTGACTCGAACCATTGACATCCCAACATACCAAACGGCTGTCGTGCGCAACTGCTCCCCTACGCTCGCAGGTATCAAGCCGGCTTCGCTCTTTACCTATCCCGGCGTTTACGCCAACCAAAACGGAAAACCCGGCGCCGCCCATATCGAAGAGCGACGCTCTCGCCTTCTCGCCGTCATAGCCCAATGCAACCGCGAGCTCCAGCCACTCGGGATTCATATGAGCGTTTTGGTCTGGCGCCCCTGCGGAGCGCTCATCTATGTGTACCGCCCTGCGGACCTCATGCGATACCTCTCCGACCCCCGCGCCACGACGGCGCTTGCCGCCGAAGGTTACGATGTCCACAACCTACCCGCATCCCTGGTGCATCTCGCCGCGCGCATCACGCTGGCAAGTAGCAATGCCGCAGAAAGCGCCTATGACGGCAGCGTCTGCGCACTCGCGCGAAATAGGCACTGCGATACGGGGTGCATGTGCGAGTTCCCCCACGAAATTGGCTATTTTTTGGGCTATCCCTACGAAGATGTCCATCAGTTTATCGTCCAGCATGGCGAAAACTATAAGGTCTTTGGCGCATGGAAGGTATACACAAACGTTGAGCAGGCGCTCACGACCTTCGATTCCTATCGCGCATGCACGCAATACCTTACCTACATCTATCAACAGGGCTGCAGCCTGGCGCAACTTGCCCAGGCAACCCGATAGAGCATACAAAACGCGGCCGCACGCCGCACAACCGAAAGGAAAACATATGAGCAAGATCGCAGTCGTCTACTGGAGCGGCACGGGCAATACCGAGGCCATGGCAAACTTCGTTGCCGAGGGCGCAACCGGTGCGGGTGCCGAGACTGAGGTCATCCCCTGCGCCGATTTCTCTGCCGACAAGGCCGCCGAATATGATGCCTTCGCCTTCGGCTGCCCCGCCATGGGTTCCGAGGAGCTTGAGTATGACGAGTTCCAGCCTATGTGGGACGAGGTCAAGGAGACCCTCGGCGATAAAAAGGTCGTCCTCTTTGGCTCCTACTCGTGGGCCGAGGGCGAGTGGATGGACAGCTGGAAGGCCGACGCCGACGAGGCCGGCGTCAACGTCGTGGACTCCATCATTTGCTACGACGCCCCCGACGATGAGGGCGAAGCGGCCTGCCGCGCCCTTGGAGCCGAGCTCGCCTAGCGGCAATGAGCTCCGCCCGTAACGCGCTCTGCACCAAAACACATTCGCATCCCAACAAAAACGGGAGCCGGATGACATCCGGCTCCCGTTTTTTGCTATGTCAGTCATATAAAGCGGCTACGAGATATTGCCCAAGAACGCCTTGGTTCGCTCGCTCTTGGGGTGGTCGAAGACCTCGCTCGGCGTACCCTCTTCCACGATAACGCCACCGTCCATAAAGACGACGCGGTCGGCGACGTCGCGGGCAAAGCCCATCTCGTGCGTCACGACGATCATGGTCATGCCGTCGCGTGCCAGGTCGCGCATGACGCCCAGGACGTCGCGGACAAGCTCGGGGTCGAGCGCCGACGTGGCCTCGTCAAAAAGCATGACGTGAGGGTTCATCGACAAGGCGCGGGCGATGGCAACGCGCTGCTGCTGACCGCCCGAGAGCTGGCTCGGCATAAAGTCGATACGCTCAGCAAGACCGACCTTGGTCAGCTCCTCGATGGCAATCTTCTCGGCCTCTTCTTTGCTGCGCTTGAGCACCTTTTGCTGTGCAAGCATGACGTTCTTTTTGACCGACAGATGCGGGAACAGATTGAATTGCTGAAACACCATGCCCAAGTGCGTACGTACCTTATTGAGGTCGACGCCCTTGGCGCACACATCCACGCCCTCAACGACGATCGAGCCGCTCGTGGGATGCTCCAGACGATTGATGCAGCGAAGCATCGTCGACTTGCCCGAGCCCGAAGGACCCAGGACTACGACGACCTCGCCCTTGTGCACATCAAGATCGATATCGCGCAGGACCACGTTATCGCCAAAGGCCTTCTGGAGGTTCTTGATGCTGACGACGACCTCGTTCGAGTTATTGGTTTCGCTCATGATAGGACCTCCTTACAGACCGGCGATGTGATCGGCGGGCGTCGCGACAACCTGTCCAGCGCTCTTGGTGGGACGCTTTTTCTTAGTCTCGGCCGTACCCAGCAGCTTCGCCTCAAGACCGCTCACCAAGCGAGCAAGCGGCAGGGTAATGACCAGATAGAACAGGGCGGCAACCACATACGGCGTGATGGACCCCGTCGTGGCCACGATGGTACGGGCGTTCATGACGATCTCGACCACACCAACGGCGGCGAGCAGCGACGTGTCCTTGTAGAGCAGGATGAACTCACTGGTCAGCGTGGGCAGGACATTGCGGAACGTCTGCGGAATCATAACGTAAAGCAGTGTCTGGAAGGCGTTCATGCCCAGCGAGCGAGCAGCCTCGTTCTGGCCCTTGGGGATCGACTGAATACCGGCGCGGAAGATCTCGCACAGGTAGGCGGACGAGTTCATGGCCATGACGATGACGCCCAGCACATAGTCGTCAACCTTGACGCCGGCCAGCGGCAGACCAAAGAACGCGATGTAGATCTGCAGGAACGCCGGCGTACCACGGATGATATTCACATAGATGCCGGCAAGGCAACGCAGGATGCGCGACTTGGAGATGCGCATGAGCGACAAGGCAAAGCCAAAGGGAATTGCCAGCGGAAACGCCACGAGCACAATCGAGAGCGACATGAGGAAGCCTTTGAAGACGATCGGCAGGCTCTGGACCAAAATGACCGGGTTCAGGAACAGGCGAAGGAACATGTTGGAATTCCATGCCTCGACCCACGGCTGCTCCTTAAGGTCGGCCAGGAAGTTATCAAATGCCGTCACGCCCTTGATCTCCACCGACGGAATCTTGGAAATCTTCTTGGTCGAACCGTCGGCCAAAGTATAGGTTCCGCTAAAGGCCTCATCGCCGCCCTCGACGGGGAAGGTCACGCCGTAAACCTCGACACGGAAGAAGCCGCCGGCAGGCGCCGTCTCGCCAAAGTCGATCTTGAGCGTCTGGCCGTCCACCTTGCACGTGGGCTTCATGGGTGTGCGATCCATGAGGTCCTCGCCCGAGAGCATCGTCAATCGCGTGTCATCGGTACCAAACGTCGTGCCGTCGGCAAACGTCAGCGAAAGACCGCTCAGTTCCTCGTCGGCATCGGCCTGGACCTCCCAGGTGATACGAGTCTCGGTGCCACCGACCACGTCGCTACCCGAACCGGTATTGGGTCGGGCGGTGATCTTTGCGGTCTCAAGCGCCTGAGCAGTCGAGGGCGCGCAGGCCCCCGCGCATACTAGGGCGAGCGCCACAGCCAGGGCGCAGGCCAGCTTTTGGAGCATCGAGGGCAGTGGATAGCTCTGGCCCATAGCTCCTTGGTTCAATCGAGACAAGGTGGCTCCTAACGTTTAAGTTGCCGACATAACGGGGCGGGATGGCGCCCATTCAAGAAACGCAAAGGCCCTCTCCGCCAAAACGGAAAGGGCCCGCGCGCAATCAAGTGACTATTTTACTTGATATTGTACTTAGCCATGAGGGCGTCAACAGTACCGTCGTCGGTCAGGTCCTTGATGGCCTGGTTGACGTCGTCCTTGAGCTTGGTGTTGCCCTGGTTGATGGCGATGGCATACTCCTCGCCGGTGCTGACCTGCTTAACCGTATGGCAGGTGTTGAACTGCTCGGCGGTCAGCTGGCTCGCAACGGAGCGGTTGGTGACCACGGCGTCGCCCTTGTCGGACTGCAGGGCGCTGAAGCACTCGGTGGCGTCCTTATAGGGAACGATCTTGGCCTTGGGGAAGTTCTCCTGGGCAAAGGCCTCGGCGGTCGAACCGGACTGAACGATGATCGTAGCGTCGGCGTTGTTGAGCTTCTCGCTGTAGTTATCGGCCGTAATGTCGGTGTTATCGACCTTGGTCACGATAGCCTGATCGTCCATGTAGTAAGAGTCGGAGAAAGCGACTTCCTTCTCACGCTCAGGCGTGTCAGTGATAGCCGCGATGGCGACGTCGTACTTGGCGCCCGAAGCAACGCCGGGGACGAGCGTGTCGAAGTCGTTGTTGACGTACTCGACATCCAGACCCAGCTTGTCACCGATAGCCTTGATGAGCTCAAGGTCAAAGCCCTGGTAGTCGCCGTTGTCATCCTTGTACTCAAACGGCGCGTACTCGGCAGAGGTGCCGACGGTGAGCGTACTGTCCTTGACGAGCGCATACTCCTTGGAGCCGTCGACTTTCTCGACCTTCGCGTTGTCAGAGCTGCTGGAACCGGTATCGGAACCAGAGGTGGCGTTGGACGAACCACAGCCCGTCAGTGCAAGAGCGAGCGCCATGGCGCCCGTGGCTGCAAATGCGCCAAGCTTCTTGAGCTTCATAATCAGTCTCCTTCCAGTGACCCCGTTTGATTCAGAGGTCTGCAAAAACTGTTGGCTATTATGCACCCGTAAATGCGAATCTGCAATGAGAAAACTGATTGAAACAAACCCATAACGTGAATGGAACACTCTACTTTGTGACAGTCGTTACTGCTGTAACGACCTTAACAGTTTGATTTCAGCCGCATAACCTGCAAGTTCATTCGGTGTCTCCAAAATAAATGGAAGTGCACGCAGGCGGCCATTCGATACAATATTCTGCATAACCTGCATACCGCCGCCAAACTCCTCACTACCCAGGTAGCCCTTACCGATGCACTCGTGGCGATCCTTATGGGCTCCGCAGGGGTTCTTGGAGTCATTGATATGCACGGCGCGCAGGCGCTCGATACCCACCACGCGGTCGAACTCGTCGAGCACGCCGTCAAGATCGTGGACGATATCATAGCCGGCGTCATGTACATGGCAGGTGTCCAGGCAAACGCCCAGCTTGGCCGACAGCTCAGGGCGCTTGTCGGCAACGCCCTCGATGATGAGCGCCAGCTCCTCAAAGTTACGACCAACCTCGGTGCCCTTGCCCGCCATGGTCTCGAGCAGTACCGTCGTCTGCTGGCCCTCAAACATCACCTGGCACAGGGCGTCGACGATCATCTGAATGCCGGCGTCGGAGCCCTGCCCCACATGCGCACCGGGATGGAAGTTGTAGTAGTTGCCAGGCAGCGCTTCCATGCGCCGCAGGTCCTCTGCCATGGCCTCCAGGGCAAACTCGCGCGCCCGCTCTTTGGCCGAGCAGGGGTTATAGGTATACGGAGCATGAGCCACGAGCGGACCAAAATCGTTTTGCTCCATAAGCTCGCGCAGGGCCGCCGCGTCATCCATGTCAGGGTCTTTCGCCTTGCCGCCGCGCGGGTTGCGCGTAAAGAATGCAAAGGTATTGGCGCCAATGGATAGCGCCGTCTCCCCCATCGCCCGATAGCCCTTCGTCGTCGAAAGATGACACCCAATCGTCAGCATATCCAACTCCCCCTCATCAGTTGCGGTGAAATACGGTCTATTGGTGCCTTATTTTGGCGCAAACAGACCGTATTCCACCGCAAGATATAAAAGGGGCATCAGGGGCACGGTCCGCCGAGCCCCCTTGAACACCAGCACCGCAGCCTAGAGCGTCAAGCGAATCGCATCAATAATCTGCGCACAGCGCTGTGTGGCGGCAAGGGGCATGACGGGACTCTCGAGTTTCCCCGCCCGGATGAGCTGGGTCGCATGCTGAATTTCGCCGTAGAAATCATCGACCTCAAACGGGGCATTTATTTCGAGCATTCGTCCGTCGGAGTACTTCACATGGGCGAGCTCGGGGCGATGGAGGCGCTCGATTTCCAACGAGCCCCGCTCGCAGGCAATCGTTAAGCGGCTTTCATATGCTGCTTTGCCGTCGCACACCATATGAATGGGTATACCGCCGACACTCATATGGATCTCCTCGGCCCAATCCACGCGGCCACCCGATACGTCACGCCAGCGAACTTCACGAGACGAAACATCGCACGCACCCGCAAGCAGATCCTCAAACCACCCGACCGCGTAGCAGCCCATGTCATATAGACAGCCACCCTGCAACGGATCGAGCAGATAACTCGAAGGCGGCTCACCATAATCGAGTTTTTGCACGCTTTCGATCGAGACGATACGGCCAAGCTCGCCCGACGCAAGCAAACCCTTCACGCGAGTATGCATCGGACAAAACCGATTTTTCATCGCCTCCATAAACGGCACGCCGCACTCACGGGAAACGGAGGCGATCGCATGGGCCTCTTCCTCACTCAAAACGGCCGGCTTTTCGCACAGCACGGCCTTTCCCGCGCGCAGTGCCCGACAGACCCAATGCGCATGCATGCCATGTGGAAGAGCTAAGTAGATTGCGTCGACATCGGGATCGGCAATCAGCGCATCATAAGCCGCATCGCCGCTATCGTCAGCCGTGGCATGACTGTGCGCGGCATCAATCGAAAACGCCCTGCAAAACTCCTCAACATGCGAAGGGGTGCGACCGGCGGCAGCCACAAGCCGCGCCCCGTCCACCTCCTTGAGCGACGATGCAAATCGATGCGAAATGTGCCCAGCGCCCAAAACGCCCCAACGAACCTCGCGCAAATCATCACATGAATCCCGATGGCCCACGACAGCCCCCTTCAGTTGCGGTGGAATAGTTCCTGTTTAAGCCCCATTCTGCCGCAAACAGGAACTATTCCACCGCAAGTTATAAAAGGGTCATGAGGAGCGCGTTTTGCCGAAGGCCTTGAGCACCGCCGTCACGGGGCCAGGCTGAAAACGGCGGCGTACGTCGTCCAAGCGCCCGGGGATATCGATGTGCTGCGGGCAGTGACGTGCGCATTTGCCGCACTTGACGCAATTGCTCACCAGCTTGGGCTCGTTCGTCCGCACCGCGCTCGCCGTAAAGTATTGAGACAGCCCCATAAACCAACTATGCGCGTAGCTCGCGTTGTAGGCGGCAAAGCAGCCGGGAATATTGATGCCCTTGGGGCATGGCATGCAGTAGCCGCACCCCGTACAGGGTACGCGATTCGATTTCTCAAACTCTCCCAGCACACGTGCGATGGTATCGAGCTGCTCTGTCGTCATCGAATTCGGCAGTGCGCGATCCGCCAATGCCGCGTTCTCGTCCACCTGTGCGGTATCGGTCATGCCCGAAAGCAGCATCGTGACCTGAGGATGGTTCCACACCCACGAAAGTCCCCAGGCGGCAGGAGTGCGCAAATGCGGGTCACGGGCGCCATCGAGCACGGCGCGGGCCCGCGGAGGCAGCTTGCCCGCCAGGCGTCCACCCAAAAGCGGCTCCATCACAAACACCGCGAGCCCGCGCTCCGCAGCCGCCATGAGCCCCGCCGTTCCCGCTTGGTAGCGCTCTCCAGCGTAGTTGTACTGGATCTGGCAAAAGTCCCAGTCATACGCGTCAAGCATCGTCAGGAAGTCCGCGGCGCTGCCGTGGTACGAAAAACCAATCTGGCGAATGCGCCCCGTCGCCTTTTGGTGCGCAATCCAGTCTTCGATGCCCAACGCCACCACGCGCTCCCACTGGGCGGGCGAGGTGATGTTGTGCATAAGGTAATAGTCGATATGGTCGGTCCGCAGGCGGCGCAGTTGCTCGCCGAAGAACCGGTCGAAATCCTCCGCGCACTTGCACGAAGCGTGCGGCAACTTAGTCGCCAGCAACACCCGGTCGCGCAGCCCCAAGCGCTCAAGTGAGGCGCCCACGCACACCTCGTTACCGGGATAGAGATACGCGGTATCCAGATAATTAATCCCCTGCTCCACCGCACGAGAAATGATGGCATCGGCTGTCTTCGCATCGGGGTGTCCCGGCGCACCGGGAAATCTCATGCAGCCCAGACCCAGAGCGGATATTCGGTTACCACTTTTGGGGTCAACGCGGTATTGCACGGCCCCTCCCTTCGCCATCAGCGCCCCGGCAAGGCGAAACACAATGGTCACGCGGCCGAAACATCGTGGAATCGCAATCGAGAACGTATCGTAACGCAGCAGAAATCGAGCTGTCACGGCACCGCTTTAACATCAGCAAAAAGCCCGATGAAAGGAGTCACCCATGCCCGCTCTCGACCTTTGGAATCTCGCATCCCAGCTCAAAAGCACCGATTATCGCTGGGTCGACCTCACCCACACGCTCTCGTGCGACACCCCGCACTGGTTTGGCTTTAAGCCTTTTGAGTCCACAAAGCTCTTCGACTACCTGCCCGGCACGCCCAAGGACATGCTCGCGCCCATGCGCTGCTTCCAGTATTCGGTCGCCTCGCAGTACGGCACGCATGTCGACGCACCGCGCCACTTCCATGTTGACGGCCGTTCCCTTGGAGAGATTGAACCCATCGAGTTTATGCATCCGCTCTGCGTGATCGACAAGCACGAGGAGTGCGCCGCGAATCCCGACTACGTCCTGACCGTCGAGGACCTCAAAGCCTGGGAGGATGAGCACGGTCGCATTCCCGAGGACGCTTTCGTCGCCTTCCGCTCCGACTGGTCCAAGCTCACCGACCTCGAGAACAAGGACGAGGACGGCCAGCCCCACTACCCCGGCTGGGACCTCGACGCCATCAAATGGCTTGTAGAAGAGCGCAACATCGGCGCCATCGGCCACGAGCCGGCTGACACCGACCCGGCGAGCGTGACCACGCGTGAGGACGCCTACCCCTACCCCGGCGAGCAGTACATCCTCTCGGTCGACCGCTATCAGATCGAGGTCATGGACCATCTGGACGAGCTTCCCGTCACGGGCGCCGTCATCTTCTGCACCTTCCCCAAGGTGCGCGATGGCGTTGGATATCCCGCGCGCGTCTTTGCGGTCTGCCCTGCAGCGTAGCGTACAGGCAAACGTTTCTTTTTCATAACAGCCGCTCCGCGCACCCACCAATCACCCTGGCAGCATACAATCCATCAGGCGCCCCTTACGCGGGCGCCTTTTATATGGGGAGATGATTCACATGCAGATCAACAAGGTCGCCTTTATCGGCAAGGGCGGCGTCGGCCTGCTCTACGGCAGCATGATTGCCAAGGCCCTCGGCAATGACGCCGTCGAATACGTTATGGATGACGCCCGTTTTGAGCGTCACGCAAACGATGCGCTCACCGTCAACGGCAAGCCCTGCGCGCTCAAGTCCGTCCGCGCCAGCAAGGCAACGCCCGCCGATCTGGTCATCCTGACGGTCAAGACCACCGGTCTCGACCAAGCACTCAAGACTATGGAGCGCGTCGTGGGACCCAACACGCTCATCGCCTCGCTGTGCAACGGCATTACGAGCGAGCAAAAGATTGCCGAGCGCTTTGGCTGGGAGCATACCGTTCTTGGTATTTGCCAGGGCATGGACGCCGTGTTCCTCAACGAAGAGCTCACCTTTACCAACACGGGCGAAATCCGCTTTGGCGCGGCGACCGGTACGGATCTCGCAACCATCACCGCAATCGATGAGCTCTACACGCGCTGTGGCATCGCCCATGCCGTCGAGCGCGACATTACGCACCGCATGTGGGCCAAACTCATGCTCAACGACGGCATCAACCAAACCTGCATGGCCTACGGCGGCACGTACGGAAGCGCCACGGAACAGGGCTCCGAACAGCGTCGCTGCTTTGTTTCCGCCATGCGCGAAACGCTTGCGGTCGCCAATGCCGAGGGCGTTGAGCTGACCGAGGCAGACCTGACGCAGATGGTGCACCTCATCGAGGGAATCGACCCCGCCGGCATGCCCTCGATGGCGCAAGACCGCGTCGCGCGGCGCAAAACCGAGGTCGAGGAGTTCGCCGGCACCATCTGCCGTCTGGCGGCCAAGCACGATATCCAGGCACCGCAGAACGAATGGCTCTATCAGCGCATTCGCGATATCGAGGCAAGCTGGTAGCGCCCGGCTCACCACGTCAACAGACTCAACAGTAAAGCCGCCGCAAGGGCACTCCCCTTACGGCGGCTTTCATCTTCATCTATAACCAGTAGTCGATGTCCCGACGGTTAGAGCTGCGACTCCGAGGCCTGGCCCTCATCGTCGCGACAAAGGACTACACCCGCACTTCCCAGCAGCGCGGCCGCGATCAACGCGCCGACCACGATAGAGGCAGCTCCACAAGACCCCTGCATGCCCGCGACGAGCGCGGCCGTAGGACCAAGGCAGCCAAGCGTCAATGCAACGGCGGCAACGGCGATATCTCGAGCGTTCACAAGATCACTTCCTCCACGAGAAAGACTTTGTTTCTTGTGACTTAGTGTGCCCCGCGCCCATATGCGCGGCGTACGGCCACGGTAAGCGCTCTGTTAACTCAAGCACGCACAAAAAACGGACGCCCTTACGTTGCCCAAAGGCT